>CANEYR010000015.1 GCA_947444055.1 Planctomycetota bacterium | reverse complement strand
GGCGGTGAAGTGCGGCAAGAACACATGCGTGCCGCCAACTGCGGTGATCGCGAACGTTGCCCACGCATCGGCGAGATGAAACATCGGGGCGATGTGTGCCCAGGTGTCGGTGGCGGCGAGGCTGAGTTCTTGCACGGCGGCGAGCGCATGCGTGCAGACATTGCGATGCGTGAGCACCACACCCTTCGGCGCGCCGGTGGTGCCACTGGTGTAGTAGATGTGGGCCGGCTCGTCCGCGGCGGCGAGTGGCAGGGGTGCGGTGGTGGCGGTGCCGTCGGCGATCGCTGGCGTCACCAGAGCGGTGCCGCAGGGCAGGGCTGGGGCGAGTTCGGCGGCGCGATCCGCGTGCGCGCCGTCATGCAGCAAGAGGCGCGTTTGGCTGAGACGCAGAATGTTGGCTTGCTCCGTCATCGACAAGCGCGTGTTGAGCGACACCACGATCGCGCCCGCCGCGGCAACGCCGAAGTAGGCGAGCAAGTGGTCGAGATCGTTGAGCAGCAAGCAGCCGACGCGGTCGCCTGGCAACACGCCGCGGGCGCGCAGGGTGGCGGCGAGTTGCCGCGCGAGTAGCTCGGCGGTGGCGTAGTCGATCGTGCGCGGTCCTTGGCGAAGGGCTGCGCGCGCAGGCCACGAGCGGGCGGCGTTGGCGAGGAAGGTGAAGACGTTCACGGTCGCGCAGTATCGACCGCGTCCCTGCCGGCGTCGAATCACTTCACCAGCGACCTGGTGAGCCATCGTCGCGCCTCGCCGTGGGCATCAGGGCGATTGGGATTGCGGTTGTTCACTGGGACGAGCCAAGGTCCAATCCGCCGCGCTCGATGACCGAACTTCCCCCGCCGCCGCTATCGAGCGAACTGAACCCGGTCGACGTCTCAGCTCCCGCGGCGGAATCGACCCACCCGCCGTTGCCGGTGCTGCGACTCGAGGAAGACTTCGTCGCGGTCAGCAAACCAAGCGGCTTGCTCGTGCATCGCGACGAACACCATCCCACGGCGCCGGCGGCGCTGCAGACGGTGCGCGACCAACTCGGCAAGCACCTGTTTCCATTCCATCGCCTCGATCGGGCGACGTCGGGCATCTTGTTGTTCGGTCTGTCGCGCGATGCCGCGGCCAGGCTGCAAGCGAGCCTGTCGGCGGACGACGCGCACAAGGAATACATCGCCCTGATTCGCTACCCAGGCAGCAACCGCGAGCTGCCGGCGGCGTGGACCTGCGATCGTGAGTTGCACGACGAGAAGGACAAGCCGCGGGCGGCGCGCTCGGACTTTGCGGTCGGCGAGACCTTCCGTGGCTGTGCGGTGGCGACCGTGCGCATCTTCACCGGGCGCTACCACCAGATTCGTCGCCACGCCAACCACAGCGGTCGCCACGTGCTCGGCGACACGACCCATGGCAAGGGAAGGCTCAACTCTCTCTACCGCGAACGCTATGGTCTGCACCGCATGTTTCTGCACCTGCATCGGGTCGTGATGCGCCATCCGACGACCGGCGAGCCGATGGAGCTCGTCGATCCGTTGCCGATGGAACTGTCCACTGTTCTTGATCGGCTGCGTGCCGAGGCTGCTGCGAGTTGTCCCCCGTCGCCTTCCTGAGTCTGGTCAACGACCGCGCCCAATTCGATGCCTGTCAGGCATCGCTGCGGGCGATTGCGCAACCGTTCCCACAGTGGCTGATGGTGGAACCCAATCGCCACGGTTGGAACGCGGCGCAAGGACTGAACCACGGCATCGACCAACTCGATGCCGAGTGGATCGTGTGTGTGCATCAGGATGTGCTGTTTCCCAGCGACTTCTGGTCGCGCTTCACGCGGGCTTTGGCGCAGCTGCCGCCGAACGTGGCGCTCGCGGGCCTCGTCGGCTGTGAGCGATCTGGGCGCTTTCGTGGCCACATCGTCGACCCCAACGGCCATTGCTACTGGCCATCGCTGCCGCACGAGGTGTTGACGCTCGACGAAGTTCTGATCGCGGTGCGCAAGACATCGGGCTTGCGGTTTTGCGCGGACGCGCCGGGCTTTCATTGCTACGGCGCCGACTTGTGTCTGGAGGCACAGGCGCGTGGGTTGAAGGTCATGGCGATCGATGCGCCGCTCGTTCACCTGTCGACGGGCAAGCTCGATGCGAGCTATGAACGCGCGGCCCAATGGCTGCTGGCGAAGTGGGGTTCGCGGCATGGCCATCTGTTGGCGACGCCGACGCTACTGCTGCAGGACCAGACAAAGGCGAGGTTGTGGCGCCGTGTCCTTCATCGCTTGCGTCGACGCCGCGACCGGCTGCGCCGCAACACGAATGTGTGCCAGGACCCTGGCTGCTTGGCGAGGGCTCACGGCGAGCAAGTGACGACGAAGGGCAAGCCGTGATGCGGGCGCTGATCGTCGCCTACTACTTCCCGCCAAAGGGTGGAGCGGGCACGCAGCGCTTTGCGAAGTTCTGCAAGTACCTCCCCGAGCATGGCATTGAGTGCGTGGTGATGACAGTCGCCGCGGACAGCAAGAGTCCGTATGCGCCTAACGATGATGCGACGCTGCTGCGCGACAGTTCCACCACGGTGCTGAGAGTGTCGCCGCCGACGCAGTCGCCGTTCGGGCTGCGTGTTCGCCGAGCGCTGCGCTTGCACACGGACGAAGACGAGTGGGCGTGGGCTGCCGCGGAGCAGGCCGTGCGCCTGGCGAAGGCGCAGCAGATCGATGTCGTGGTGACAACGTTGTCGCCGTACGCCAACTACCGCATCGGCGAACGCCTGCAGCAAGAACTTGGCATCCCGTGGGTCGTCGACTTGCGCGACCCGTGGGCGCTGGATGGCTGGCGCGTCTATGCCACGTCGCTGCACGCGCGCGCGGACTTGGCGACCATGCGGCGGGCGATCCGCGGTGCGGACTTCGTGATTGCGAACGTGCCTGCTGCCAAGCAAGAGTTCGTGCGCATGGGGGCGAATCCAGCGCGCACCGTCGTGATTCCAAATGGCTTCGACGAGGAGGACTTCGCGCCGACGCCCGCTGCGCGTCAGGACGGACCGTTCCGGCTCGTGCATGTCGGCACGTTGCACGGGGTCGACGTCGGCGAGGGCATGACGAAGAACCGTCTGCGTCGCGTGCGTCATCGCCAGATCGCGCCGCTCGGTCGCACCGGCAACTATCTGCTGCGTGGTGTCGCGGCTTGGCGACAGAGTGCTGGTGCGAATGGGCAGCAACTCGCGGTGCACCTCTACGGCCAAGTCGACGACTCGCACCGCGCGTTGATTGCGCAGCTCGGGCTAGCCGACGTCGTGACGTTGCACGGGTACGTCGATCACCGGGCGTCGATTGCAGCGCTGCTGGCGGCCGATGCGGTGTTCGTGCCGCTGCACGACATTCCGGTTGGCGAACGCGCGCTCGTCGTTCCCGGCAAACTCTACGAAGCACTCGCGAGTGAGCGGCCGGTGCTGGCGGCGTTGCCGCCGGGAGATGGCGTGGACCTCATCACCAAGCTCGACGCTGGCATCGTGGTGCCGCCAACGGATGCCGAGGCGTTGGCGCGGGCGATCGGCCGCCTGCAGACGCAGCGACCAAAGGGGGTGGCGCGCCTGCGGCTGTTGCCGTTCACGCGGCGGCATCTCACCACCTTGCTTGCCCGCGTGTTGCAGGCTGCGGTTGCACGCGAGAAGGCGGTCGAAATCGTCGATCCCTGGCAGCAGGTCGGCATTAGCCCGCCGGGCGGCACTCGCTAGTCCCAGGCACCCCTCTCGCGACGGGGAAAGCGCTTGACTGTGCCAGGGCAGTCACCAAGATGCGTTGCAACGTCCAGCATTTGTCCGGTAACACCGGATAAAGTGACGTCGGAATCTCTTGGCTCGCATCGGCACAAGCACCTAGATCGAAACAGCTTAGCGAATGCCAACGGCATTGACCGGCGTTCCTGTTGGGCGCAACAGAATTCTCAAGCCCCAGAGGGGATTGCACCCTCGCCTCGGGACCCCGGAATGAATCAGAAGAAAAAGTATGCGCTAGCCGGCGGTGGCTACTGCCTCTACGCGCCTCGTTTCCCTCGTTTCCAGGAAGCGCCAGGTTTCGCCGACGAAGCCAACATCGGCAATGCCTCATTGCCGTCGGTCTACTTCCTGTCGTTCCTCGAACACGGCAAGCCGATCGCGCTGACGTTCCGCACCATCCACATGGAAGAGGGGCGCGCGATCGTGACCTTCGACGAGCCCGGTGGTTTCAAGGTGATTGAGAAGCGCTTCGTCACGCAAGACGATCGCTTCGTCAGTGAGTTGGAACTCAGCAATGGCGGTAAGGCCGATCGCGAAATCACCGTCGTGCAATGGACGACGGCAGATCCCGATGGTGAGCCGGTGTCGCTCGAGGGCGACAGCTTCCGCGTGCGCCGACTGCTGAAGGAAGGCAATAAGTCCGAGGTGCCCGCGGACATTCATTACAACAATCCCGACAGCAAAGGTGCGCGTTGTCTGCAGGCGTACTTCGCCGAGGGCGGCAGCGATCGTCCCGACTTTGAAGAGACGCCGTGGTTCGAACTCGAAGCGCTGCCGACGCCGCGCGCCAAGCGTCCGATGGAGAAGCCAAGCCCCATCGTGCCGGGCTCGCGCGTCTACTGCGGTCTGTTCCGGCCGGTGCCGCTCAAGGCTGGCGGCAAGGTTGCGCATCGCTTCGAAGCGAACCTGATCTTCAAGGGCAAGGGCATCAACTTCCGCGCTCGTCGTCCCGACACCAAGGACGAGGTCGGTTGGGCGGCGTTCTGGGACAAGGTGCCGCGCTTCCACTGTGAAGACAAAGCGATGGAGCGCGTCGTTCGCCACCGCTTCGAGTTGCTCTACTGGCTGCGGCAGCCGCATGGGGCCGGGCTCTTCTCGGCGCCGTCGGTGTGTGAAGGCAATGGCCAGTTCCATCAGCCATCGAGCTTCAGCACGCCGGCCATCATGCGCGAGGCGCGTTGGCTGCAAGATCCGTCGTTGGCGCGCGGTTGTCTGAAGGCGTTCTTCGAGAACATCCATCACAACGGGCAGGTTCCGGGCCGCATCTACATGACGGGCCTGGACGCGGCGGACTTCTATCACGCCGACTGGGGCGGCGGCTTTGAAGCGCTCGACGCCATGCACCCGGACAAGGCGACGAAGAAGGCCGTGTTGATGGCGATGCAGCGCTACGTGAAGTGGCTCGCCAACAATCGGGATCCGGAAGGCAGCGGCCTCACCGACATCGTCAACCACTTCGAAGCCGGCCAAGAGTTCTCGCGCCGCTACACGGTGATCGACGACAAGGCCGACCGCGCCATCGAGTTCACTGAGCAGTTCCGGTTGAAGGGCATCGACGCGTCGGTGTTCCGCTACCGGATGGTGAAGTGGCTCTACAAGGTCGCCGAGGAGATCCAAGAGAAGGCGATGGCCAACCGCTTCCAAGCGGAGTGCGAGGTCATCCTGGACATGATCCGCAAGAAGATGTGGGACGAGAAGGCGGGGCTCTTCATGGACCTCGACCCCGACAATCGGCGCAAGACCAACGTCAAGGCGGCCGTCGGCTTCTACCCACTGGCGACCGACATCCCGAACCAGAAGCAAGTCGATCGCATGCTCGACACGCTGTCGGATCGGGAAGAGTTCTGGACGAAGTATCCAGTACCGAGCATCGCGATCAGCGATTCGACCTACGACGGCACCGGCCGTTGGAAGGGCACGCGCAAGGGTTGTCCGTGGAACGGCCGCGTCTGGCCGGTCATCAACACGCACATCCTCGAAGGCCTCACGTATTGGGCCGAGCGTGGCAACAAGCGCGCGCAGAAGCTCGCCACCGACCTGCTGAAGAAGACGGTGACGATGTTGAGTGGCTCTTGCGAAGGCACCGAGCTGGCGAACTCGTTCGAGCACTACCACCCCGAGACGGGTGTCGGTTCGCGCTACCGCGGCGTGGATCTGTATCTCAACGCGTTCGTGCTCGACAACATCTTCCGCATCGCCTGTGGCTTCGCCGTTCGCTATGGCGAGGTGCAAGACGATCCGATTGGCGACCCGATCGACTTCAAGCTGATCGGCATGCCGCTCGGCAACAAGCTCTTCGACGTCGACCGCAAGAATGGTCGACTGCGAGTGCAGCCGCACTGATCGAATGCGGGGGCCGAAAGGCCCCCGCGCTGTTTCCGGCCGCTATCGTTCGCGCCCGTGACGACCCTCGCCGACATTCGCGCCGCTGCCGAACGCATTCGTGGCCATGTGCATCACACGCCGGTGATGACTTCGGCAACTCTCGATCGCGAGCTTGGTGCGAGTGTGTTCGCCAAGTGCGAGAACCTGCAGAAGGTCGGCGCCTTCAAGGCGCGCGGGGCCTGCAACGCGGTGATGGCACTCGATGACGCGACGGCGCAGCGCGGCGTCATCACGCACAGCAGCGGCAACCACGGCGCGGCACTGGCGTGGGCGGCGCGCACGCGCGGCATTCCATGCATGGTGGTGATGCCGGACTCAGCTCCGCAAGTGAAGATCGACGCCGTGCGTGGCTATGGCGCCGAGGTCGTGCTGTGCAAGGCGGCCGAGCGCGACGCGACGAGCGCGCGGCTGCAGCAGGAACATGGCACGACGATGGTGCATCCCTTCGAGAACGCGCACGTCATCGCCGGCCAAGGCACCGCCGCGCTCGAGCTACTCGCGGACGTTCCGGATCTGGATGTTGTCATCACGCCGGTCGGCGGCGGCGGGCTGTGTTCTGGAACCGCGGTCGTGACGCGAGCGCTGCGCCCGGACATGTGGGTGCTCGGTGCGGAACCGAAGGCAGTCGACGATGCGTCTCGTTCGCTCGCGACCGGTGTGCGTCAACCGCGAGTGGAAGGAGCCAAGAGCTGGGGCGATGGTCTGATGACCGCACTCGGTGAACCCAACTTTGCCCTCTTGCGGCAGCACCGTGTGCGCATTGTCACCGTCGAAGAGCAGGCGATGGTCGACGCGGCACGGTTCTTTTTGCAACGCATGAAGATCGTCGTTGAGCCGAGCTCGGCAACCGTGCTCGCGGCGTTGCGTGCGATCGGACCCGAGCTGCGTGGCAAGCGCGTCGCCATGATCCTGACCGGCGGCAACACCGACTTCGCGTGGCTTGCGCGGTGAGTGGTCGCACGCTCGCGGCACGGACTTGATCGCGCTAGCCAGCGAGCGCGTCGCCGTGATTGTGCTTGGTGAGGGGGATGCTGAGTTCGATGGTCGTGCCCTTGCCTGATTGCGTATGCACTTGCACGCGACCACCTACGCGCTGCAGTGCGACCTGCACCGAAGGCAGACCGATGCCGCTGCCAGCGCGGTTGCCTTTGGTCGTGAAGAACGGCTCGAAGAGGTGATCCTGCGTCTGCTTGCTCATGCCGTGGCCGTTGTCTTCGACGGTCAGCGTCGCGAACGCGCCGCCGCTGTCCGCGCGGGCGTTGAGTCGAATCGTGCAGGTGCCAACAGTGCCAGTCATCGCGTCGCGCGCGTTCGTCACCAGATTTGTCAGCACTTCGCGCAGGTCGGCAGCGGGCATCGCAACCAAAACGGCGCCGTCCGGAGGCATGCAGTGCAGCATGTGGGGCGCTAGCAGTCGGCGCAGAGTCGGCTGTTCGCGGGCAATGAGGGCGGTGAGGTCGGTGACGTCGGAACGGTCTGGCTGCGCACTTCGCCCAGCGAGCAGGCTGCGCACCTTGTCCCGAGCCCGAGCCAGTTCCTCCGACAACTGCCGCGAGGCATCGTGCTGCGATGCGGTCGTCGCCTCTTGTTGCAACTGGTCGACGAGCAGGGTGATCACCGTCAGGCGGTTGTTGAAGTCATGCGCCAACTGCGCCGCGATCTTGCCCAGCGCCTCGGCCTTGCGGGCGCGCGCCAGGTTGGCTTCGACGGCGATGCGATCGCGCGTCTCCATGCCACATCCGATCAAGTGGGCAATGGCCGCCGCGCCATTCTGCTCCATGGCTGTCCACGTTCGCGGGGCGGCCGTGTGTTCGATGCACAAGACACCGACGACGCGGCCGTTCTTGCGAATGGGCATGTCGAGCATCGACGTGATGCCGTTGGCCTCGAGATACCAGCCAGCGAACTCCTCAAAGCGCGAGTCTTTGGTGGCATCCGAGGAGGCGAGCGCCACGGACTCTTCCAGAAGGCGGCGGTACTGCGGGAACCCTTCGAGGCGAGTGCCAGCGGAGTGTTGGCGATGGGGCGCGGTGAACAAGTCGAGGCTGGTGAGCGCACCGTCACTGCCGAGTTCCCACGTCGAGACCCGCTCGACGCGCAGCAGTTCGCTGACGGTTTCCGTGGTGCGCTGTAGCGAGGCCGCAAAGTCCCAGTAGTCCAGCTTGCCCAGTTCCAGAAGGGCGCGCTGTAGCCGCAGGTGGGCTTCTTGGTGGATGTCGGCGAGGCGACTGACGAACTCGGTGGTCGTCAGCTCCAACGCCTTGGCGACGGCTCGGCCAATCTGTTCACACGGGTCGTCGACATGCCAGTTGCCAGGATGCCCCCAACGAAACACCACCGGCAGTCGCGGATGCGTCGCGCGAATCGCCAGCAGGTCGGCTTCGGCCCAGGGAATGGGCAGGTCGACGACGAGCATGGCAGGCGGGTCGAGCATGGCGGCGCGCAGCGAGGAGACGCCGCCGACGCGTTCGAGGTCGAGCCGGATACCACACTGACGCAGCTGCTCATCCAGCAGCCGGGTGTCGTTCGGACTGTCCGCAATGTGCAAGACTCGTTGTGCTTGATCCGCGGCCATGCGCGCACTCCTTGCTGTGGCGACCTGGAAGGATCAGGAAGCCTAGCGCGACGGGCGCGGTCGTAAGGCCTAGTTGCCGTCGAGCAAGAACGCGGCCCAGGTGCCGGGCATCGCGTCGCCGTGTTGGCGGCGGTTGTCCGCGAGTTGGCCGAGCTTGGCGGTGCGCAAGGCTTGCGCGGGGTCATCGCAGCGGAGCAGCTCGCGCCAGAAGGCCACCATCAAGTCGCGGGCCGCCGCATCTTCGATTTGCCAGAGAGCGGTCAGGGACTGCTGGGCTCCAGCCAGGCGAAGCGCACGGCGCATGCCGATCAAGTGCTCGCCTGGTAAGGCGTTGCCGATGCCCGTGTCACAGGCGGACAGCACGATCAGTCGACACTGAGAAAGATCGAAGAACGTCATCTCGCTCGCCCTGAGCGAGGCGTTGGCGAGCTGAGCGGAGGAACCACTGGCGGCGGCGTTGGCTGGCTGCGCACCGGTGGTTTTTGGACCGCGTCCGTGCGCTGCCACGTGCAGAAACTCGCGTCCGCGCATGTCCTCGGCGACGTCCACGAGCTGATCAGCCCGGCGATGCAGCACGGGGCCCCGTTGCGCGCGTTCCCACAGTGCCGCGATGGATCCAGCCTCTTGGCTAGGCCCGGGAAGGTCCGCGGCGCTGCCGTCGACGACGAGCAGACCTTTGCCGCGAGGGCGCTTGGTCGTCACCAAGTCCGCACCGCTGCGCAGATGGCGCACGTCGTGCGACTCAAGCAGGAACGTACCGGCAGTGGCTTTCAGTGAATCGAAGGGCAGGAGTGCCAGTTCGCCGTCCGTTGCGAAGAAGACGCGCAAGCAGCCGGTGAGACTGGGCTCGATCGGTTCGAGTACCAACTGGGACAGCCGTCTGGTGGCCGTCTCCGCCAGCCGACGACTCGTTGCATCGAGTGGTCGAATGGATCGCGCCAACAGCTGCAAGTGGGCGGTCAGTGCTTGGTGGATTGGCGCGAGGGCCCCGAGTTCGATGCGCGTTGGTGCTTCGCCCGCGCGCCGCACAAACGCCGTTAGCTTGGCCTCGCTGCCTTGCCGCCAACGGACGAACTCCACCAGCACATCCGCGGGACTGAGTGCCGCCGCCACCGCCGTTTCGGTGATGGGACCTTCAGCGACGCGCTGGACCTTGGCCAGAGCTCGCAGAAGGGCGTCGCGTTCCTGGCTGAGAAGGCGCCATGCTCCGTCCGGCGCGAGCCCGGCATGCAAGCGTTCGCTCATCGTGCGCAGCACCTGGTGCAGTCGATCGATGCGGGGTCGTTCGTCGTCGTTGCCGTGGCGCCAGCGCGTTAGCTCGCGCTCAAGATCGCGGGCCACCACGCTCTTCCAACCAAGCACGGCCTGCACCACGGTCGCGATCGGCAGCGCTTGTGGGTGATCGGCTGTGATGCGCAGCAGGCGATCCAGTGCGTTTTGCACGGCTTGCTGGTGGTGCAGGCGCTCCGACGCGAGCAGCGACGGCAGGGTGCGATCCAACGCGGTCGAGATGGCGCCCAGCGTTTCGGCATCAAGAACCGCGGCTTCATGGTCGTGTCCGCTTTCGTCGAGCAGCCGCGCGAGCAGGTCGCGGCACTGCAACGCCGACGTGCCCCACGCCACGGTCCAGCGGTCGTTCTGCAGCGACTCGCGCAGCAGCTCGATCGCCTCGGTTTGCATGCCGACTTTGGCGAACACTTCCGCGAGTTGCGTCGTTTCGTGCACGAACACCTGCGGATCGTCGTCGGGGATGGACGCCGCCAGTCGCGTCGCCAAGGCGGCGGCTTCGGTCGAGCGACCCGTCGCAGCGAGCAGCGTCACCAAGACAAAGTCGGATCGGCGTTCTTGCTCCGGATCGACATCGGTCGGTCGGCGTGACGCTGCCAGTGATGCCAACGCTGCGTCGTGGTCGCCGAGGGCGTGCATGGCGTTCGCTCGCAGGCGATGCACGGCGAACACGTTGGCGTGGTTGTCGCCAAAGCGCCGCTTCGCCACCTCGGCCAGACGCTCGAGGTCGGCCAGTGTGGACCGCGGATCGGCAAGCGGCGCGAGTGCGCGCACCATCGACAGCTCCGTCGTGAAGGTCCGAACGTGCTCGGCTCCGAGCGTGCGCCGCTGCGCTGCCAGAACCGTTTCCAGGACGATGCGTGCTGCGTCGCGATGGCCGGACCGCAACAGCACTTCGCCAAGTTGCTGCTGCAGGCGCCCCGTCGTGCGATCGTCCGTACCGTGGGCGCGGACGGCCTCGGCGACAGCGTCGCGCAGCCTTTTGATGGCTGCGTCAGGCTCGAATCGCAACTCGGCCATCGAGGCGTCGGCCATTGCCTGGACTGAGCCTGCGACATGGACGGCTGCCGCGATGGCGACCTCACCGGCGGGAAGGGCGTCTCGCCGCAGCCGGAGCCCCCGGTCGGCTTCGGCCACGGCGTTCTGGTGGTCGGCGAGTTCGGACAGGGTGTCTGCGAGTTGCAGCCGAACAGAGGCCTCGAGCAAGCGGTCGGCCGCGGCGACCGCGATGCGGACAGCTCGCTGCAAGGTGAGCTCCGCATCCTGCAAGTCGCTGGCGCCAGCTTGGCGCGTTCCGAGGGACAGTAGGGCGGCCGCCGTTCGCGAATCGTTCGGTCCGAAGGCCTGTTCAGCGGCCTCGGCGGCAGCCTTTGCTTTGGCCATGGCATCTTCCTGGGCAGGCCCAAGCGCTTGCCCGAGCAGCAGGATCGTCATCACGATGGCACGCAGCGATGGCATGGTGGTGTGCGGAAGAGCCCTTGCAGGCAGCGGCCTTACGTTTTTTGTGCAGGCCTAGTAAGGGCCGAGACGGCGCGGGCTCTTTGGCGGCTGTGACGAATCCCATCCCATGGTCGCGCGTGCCCGGCCCCTCGGTGCCGGGGCCGCGTCTGTTCGCGCCCGGCGTCGAGCCAGCAGTATGGTTGCCTGCTGTGGATGAATGTGATCGGAACGAAACGTCGCCAACCCAGGACTCGATGGAAGCGACCTTGTTGCGCGATCGGACGCTCATCGATCGGTGGCGAGCCGGTGACGCTGACGCAGGCGTGACGCTGCTCGACCACTACGTTGGCTACGTTCGTAGGATCGCCATGCGGCTTGGTGTGCGTTCCGGCAGTGAGTTCGAAGAGTTCTGGCAGGACTTGGTGCTGCGCCTCATTCAGCAGCTGCCAGGCCTCGGCGAGCGTGTGCGCACCAGCTTTGCTGGCTACTTGGCGTGGCAAGTGCGAGACCTGGTTCGCGCATGGCGCCGCCGTCGTCGTCATGTCGTGGCGACCGACTTGCTCGACCCGGCGGCCGACGATGGTTTGCAACCGGATGCCCAGACCGCGTTCTGGGAAGCGCTCAACGATTGCTCGGGGCAGTTGCCGCCGCGCGAACAAGCGGTGTTCGAGCATCGCTTCTTGGGTGGGCTTGATCTTGGCGAAGTGGCGACGCGTGTTGGCAGCAATGCCAATGCCGTCGCGCAAGCAGTGTTTCGGCTGGTTCGTCGACTGCGTGATTGTTTGACCGGGAAGGGCTTTGATGGCCCAGGAGATCTGCTGTGAATCATCCGAATGCAGAGTTGCTGCTGCGTTTCGCCGAGGGCGAGACGGTGCCTGCGGCTGTGCGGACTCACCTTGCTGAGTGCGAGGCGTGCCAAGAACAACTCGCGCAGCTTGGCAAGTTCGAAGCCCAGTTGGCGACCTCGTCGACGATGTCGCCGAGCGAACGGCAGGCGTTGCGCGCGATCAGTGTGCGAACCTTGGCTGCTGCGGCCCGTCCGTCGCGGTTGCGGCTGGTCGGGCTCGTGGCCGTAGCCATGGCTGCCTGCTTGCTGGCGACTTGGAGCCTGTGGTCAAGCACCCACGGCCTCTGCGACATCGGCGTGCGCCGGTATGTCCCTGACAACGTCGTGCGCGCCGAACGGCTCGAGCGCTTCTCGATGGCAGTGCAGGTTGACGCGCCGCGCTGGCTTGGTTTGTGGCAGCTCGACAGCAAGGACAGCAAGCGGCTGATGCCGAACGACGACCCGCTGCTGCGCTACCTCGGCGCGGAGATGCCGCTCGCAGCTGGTTCGCACCGACTGCCGGCTGCGGAAGTGCTCGACTTCGAGTTCGCCAGCGACCAGCCACCGTCGAGTCTGCTGCTGGTGGCTAGCACCACCGAACTCTCGGCGAGCGATCTGAGTGCGATCGAGCAACTGATCGCCACGACACCGCGCCCAGAACTGCTGAAAGCCGTGCAGGCGAAGTGGTTCGAAGCTCGTGTGCTGGAGTTTCCCGCGCGCTGAGCGGCTGCTGGTCAGACTGCCGGTCAGGCGCCGGCGCTGCCGACCAACGCTTCGATCGCGAGCCGTTCCTTTGGCACGCACTCGCTCAGCACTTCGCAGCCCGTGTCGGTGCAGAGCACATCGTCTTCGATGCGAATGCCGCCAAAGCCGCGCAGCGAGTGCATCGTCAGGAAGCGTTCGGCGCGGGCGAAGTCAACCAGGCCCTTGAACTGCTTCCTGAACTTCGCATCGCGCAGGATGGCTGGTACGAAGTAGATGCCGGGCTCGATGGTGAAGCACATGCCGGGCTCGAGATCGAGGTCCAGGCGCAGGTAGGCGGTGCCGAACTGCTCGCTGCGCTTGCGGCCGGCGCCGTAGCCGATCAGATCACCGAAGGCTTCCATGTCATGCACGTCGAGCCCGAGCAGGTGGCCGACCCCGTGCGGGAAGAACATCGCGTGGGCGCCGGTCGCCACCAGCTCGTCCGGGTTGCCCTTCATCAAGCCGAGTTGCACCAAGCCGTCGGTCATGACGCGCGCCGACAGCATGTGCAGGTCGCGATAGCGCACGCCCGGCTTCACCGCCGCGATCGCAGCCTTCTCGGCGGCGAGCACGATGTCGTAGATGTCGCGCGCCTCGGGTGAGAAGCGACCGTTCGCCGGCCAGGTGCGCGTCACATCGGCGCAGTAACCGCTGGCGCGTTCGGCGCCCGCGTCGAGCAACACCAGGTCCGATTCCTTCAGCAGGTTGTTGTGCGCGTGGTTGTGCAACACTTCGCCGCGCACCGACAGGATGGTGTTGTAGGCCGGCACGCAGCCGTGCCGCGCGAACGTGCCTTCGACGTGACCGACCAGTTCCTGTTCGTAGATGCCTGGGCGCGTACGCGCCATGGCAACCGTGTGCGCTTCGCGAGTCACCGCCGCCGCCAGCCGCATTTCGGCGAGTTCGTCCGGATGGCGATGGTTGCGCAACTGGGCGATCGTGCGCAGCAGGTCGACGTCGCCAACCTTGGCGGCGTCAAAGAAGTCGACGGCGTTGCCCGTGATCGCGATCGCTTCGGCGGTCGCGCGTTGGTCGGGAATGCCGAGCGTTCGGGCCTTGCGCTTGCCGAGCTTCTTGCTGACCAACTTGGCCAGGTCGCTGCGCTTCTCGACGGCGGTGACGCCGATCGCCTTCTTCAGCTCGGCAAAGCTCGGCACTGTGCCATGCCACAAGGCGTCCGTTTGCGTGCGTTCTTCGAGGAAGAGCGTGACCGACTGGTCCTTGGGATCAAACAGGGCCGCGGCGTTGGCCTCCGGCTCGGCGAAGAAGAACAGGAACGTGCTGTCGGCGCGGAAGGGGTGCCAGTTGGCTGGGTAGTTGCGGGAGATCCAACCGCCTGCCATCAACAGGACGGGCGTGTTGATGGCGGCCAGAAACTCGGCGCGGCGCCGCTGGTGGTGGGCGTGGTTCGGCATGGCTGCGCGAGAGTAGAGAATGGGTGGAGCCGGTGCATGAGTGGAGGTGCGAACGTGGCGCGATACCTTGGTTGCACTGGGAGTTTCCGTCCGCGGCGTCTCGTCGTGGCCCGTCACGCCGTCGTCGCCCATGAACGCCAAAGTCCTCGTGGTCCCTCTCGTCGCGCTGGTCGCGACCGCCGGTTACTTCTTCTGGCGCGGCGACGTCGAACCGACGCCGATGGCGCCCGTGGCCCACACCGCGGGAGCCCCTGCCGCCCCGAGCAAGGCCGACCTGCTGAACGCCGCCTTGCCGTTGACCCCGCCCCCGACACCGGCCGCGGGCGCAGGCACCAGCGACCGCACGGCGGTGCCAGTGGCCGACGACCGCAAGACTGTGGCTGCCGTCATCACCTTGCGCGGCCGTCTCGTGGATGCCAAAGGCACGCCGCGGCCTGCCGTCGTGTTGGCGATGCGGAGTTGGACCGCGCCCGATGGCACCACCATTGTCGAACTGCCGCCGCGACCGCTGCCCGACCGTGCGCGCGAGGATCAACCGACCTGGACGACGCGCAGCGATGGCACGTTCGCCATTCCGCTGGCGGCCGGTCACGCGGCCTCGCTGGAGCTGCAATCCGACGACCTGGTGTTCGCCAAGAACGAGCCGACAGTCGAGGATAAGAAAGTTGATCAAGACCTTGGCGACATCACGGTGCTCCGGGCCGGGACGGTGCAGGGTGTGGTGAAGGACGAGCGCGGCCAGCCAGTCGCTGGCGTCAAAGTGGCGGTGACGCTGGGGTCGCTGGGCTTTGGTGGTTTTGGCGCGAGCAGTGCGTCGGTGTCGAAGGCCGATGGTGCGTTCACGGTTGGCAAGCTGCGTCCGGGCAAGTGGTCGTTGCGCACGGCGTCTGGCAAGTTCTTGCCGACCGTCGAAGCGCTGACGCTCGAAGCCGAAGAGCAACGCATGGATGTCGTGCTGGTGGTGCGCGCGGGCAATGCGATCGCGGGTCAAGTCGTCGACGATCGTGGCATGGGAGTGGCGGCCATGAAGGTTGGCAGCAAGCGGAAGGAGGCCAGCGGCGCCATCGACATCGAGCGGTTCACCGCCGACGAAGCGACCACAACGGATGCGAACGGCTACTTCACACTCGCCGGTCTGTCGGATGAGTTCACGTCGGTGCGAGCGTTTGGCCCTGGCCACTCAGCGGTGACGCAGTCCGATGTGCAGGTCGGCACCGGCAACCTGCTGTTGCGCGTCGAGCGCTTGGGCATCGTCGAAGGCGTGCTGCAAGCGGCGGATGGCGCGCCAATCGCCGGCAGCCGGGTTCGCTCGGAGGCAACGGGTGCACAGGGCGAAGGCATGTTGATGTTGGAGAGCATGGACCTGCCTGGTCCGGGTGGACGGGAATCAGCGGTCACGGCCGCGGACGGCAGCTTCCGACTCGCGTCGGTGCGGCCTGGTGCAGCGACGATCGTTGCGAGTGGCAAGACGCATCGCCCAGCGCGTTCGGCCACCATCAACGTGCTGCCGGCCCAGGTGACGAAGGGCGTGCGACTGATCGCAGACCTCGGCGCGACCGCCGTCGTCAAGGTGGTCGACGAAGCGGGCAAGCCGGTGGCTGGCGCCGACGTGCAGGCCGACCGTGCATCGGAACCGCAGGCGACAAACGGCCCTGGCGGGACCTTCCGCGCGCGAACAGTGCAGGCCGAGGATCACGGTGGTGGCATGGTCATCGGTGGCAACGGGCCATTGGGCACCGCCAAGACCGACGCCGAAGGTGTTGCCAAGATCCATGGGCTGCCCGCTGCCCAACTCGCGTTCACGGCCAAGCACGAAAACTTCGCACCGGCCAGTGCGGTCATGGTGACGACACCGAAGGTCGGCTCGGTCGAGGCAGCGCTGACGCTGCGCAAGCCGGGTCACGCGGAGATCGTCGTGCTCGGCATGGATGGCGCTGGATTGTCTGGCATCGAGGTGCAAGTGCGCGAGCGCGACAACGACAAGTCGCAGATCGCCAAGTCCGGAGAGCAAGGGCTTGCGCGCGTCGGCCCGCTCGCACCAGGCAACTACACGGCAACACTGACGCGGCCCCGGAGCGGTGGCAGCTTTGGTGGGGCCATGGTCTTCCTCGGCGATGGCCAGGACACCATTGCGTCCTCGGCGCAGCAGTTCGTGGTGGTTGCTGGGGAAACGACGCGCGTGGAATTGCGGCGACCCGTGCTCACGAAACTGCATGGCGTGGTCACGGGTGCGGATGGTCCAGCGCTCGGTTGCGTGATCCAGCTCGCGAGCGCGGCAGACAGCGACCTGGAGTTGCCGGGCTTTGGCGGGCGCTCGGCGACTGCGGCTGCCGATGGCGCGTTCGCGTTCGAGGACGTCGAGGCGGGCCAGTATGAGCTGCGCTACGGCAAGCCCACGCAAGTCGTGAAGGCGCGGGCGCAGGTCGAAGTGCCGGCCAATACGCCGGAGCTTCGACACGACTTGGTGCTGCGCACCGGCAAGGTGCGTGTGCAGGTCGTGGCCGCGGGCAGCAACGACGGCATCGAGAAGGCCGAAGTCGAACTGGTGCGCGCCGACGCGGAGCCGACGGCCGGAGCACCGGCGCGACCACGCGAACGGCGCGTGATGATGGTCTCGATGATGACTACCAACGACGGGGAGGATGGTGCCGAGTCGACGACGATGACGGTCGGTGCGCAGCGCGCGCTCACCGATGAAGATGGCATCGCGGAGATCGAGGACGTGCCGGTTGGTGACTACACGGTGCGCATCAAGCACAAGCGGCATGCCCCGGTCGAACTGAAGGGCAAGAGTGTGGTGGAGCGGCAGCTCACCGATTGTGGACGCGTTGAGTTGGCGGCGGCTGGGCAGATTCGCGGCAAGGTGTTGGCCGCCGATGGCAAGGCTGCGCGCATGGCGTTGGTGCAGAGTCGCTTGGTTGGCACGGAGTCGTGGGGCGAACCGGAGATGGCGCAAGGTGGCAGCTTCCGCCTCAGCGGCCTCGCGGCGGGTCGCTACGAAGTGCGCGCGCAGTCCCTTGGTCAGGAGACAAGCACGTATTCGCCCGCCGTCGCCGTCGACGTCAAGTCCGGCGAGATCGCGACCGCCGATCTGCAACTGCCACCCAACTGATCAACGTCTAGCGGCCGCGAGTGCATGGGCGCGGGCTTCGTGCAGTGCGGCGCGGAACCGTTCCAGTTCGGGGAAGCGTTCGCGCAGGCTCGTCGCATCGACGCGCGCGGCGTGTTCGCGCAGCCACTCCAGGTCGCGTCGCACTTGCGCGCGCACGACCGGACCATCCGCTTCGTGGCCAAGTCGCCCCGCCGAGTCCGCCGCGACCGCGCGTGCGAACAGGTCCACCGGATAGTCCTTGCCGCGAAACCAGCGCTCGTAGAGCTCGGCGAGAGTGCCGGCGCGCAGGTCTGCGAAGTGCCTCACTTCAAGGTGCAGCGCACACACATGCAGAGCCAGAGTGCGCGCGCGCTGGTCGGCGAGTCCTGGCCAGCGATCGAGCAGTGCCTCGACGTGGGGCATGCCGTCGCGTTCGTGCCCTTTGTGCTGCGGCATCTGATCGGCTGGCGTGTAGCCCTTGCCGAGGTCGTGGCACAGCACCGCGAGCAACACGGCGAGGCGGTCGCGTTCGTCGAGATCGTGCGTGTTCGCGGCAGCCCACTCGAGCGCCATGATGAGATGCAGCGCCTGCGACACTTCGGGATGCCAACGCTGTGGGCCCGCGGGGCGGCCATCGAATTGCCGCGACAACTCGGGCGCCAACGACTCCAGCACGCCGTCCTCGTGCAGGTCCATGAGGCAGCGACCTGGCGACGAGCACTTCGTCAGCATCGCACGCAACTCGAGCGCCACGGCCTCGCGCGGCAGGCTTGCCAACAGTGACGGCGGCAACGCGAGCGAGCGCACGCTGCGTTCGAGTTGGAAGCCGAGTTCGTGCGCCTTGCGGTAGTAACGCAACCAGCGGATCGGATGCTCCTGCACACGCTGCGCAGGATCGCCGACCGGCACGATGCGGCGCGCGCGCCAGTGGGCGAGGCCAGAGTGTGGGTCATGGCTGCGGCCGGTGGCGAGTTCGACCGCGATCGCACCGATTGTCATGTCCCGTTCCGCGAGGTCGGCCACGATGCGCGCACTGGCCAGGGCCTGTGTGTTGTCGGCGCGAAACGTGGTGATCTCGACGCGTCGACCACTGACCTTCATTGCCAACGTGCCGCGACCGAGGTTGCCGACCGTCACGGGAACGTGCACGCCGTGTTGCTGCAGCAGCGAAGCGCCCGCGTCGACAGGAAGCGACCAGGCGAGGTCGATGTCGATCGGTTGTGGCCCCATCTCGCCGCTGGCGCGGCAGACGTGCGCCAGCGCTTGCGAGCCAACGAGGCAGGTGACGAGGGATGGTTCGAGCAGCCAGCCTGCGTGTTGGCGCAGAAACCCGAGCGCTTCGAACGGCTCGGTGGTCGACGTGGCGCTCACTTGGTCTGGTTCTTCTTCAGCCACGCTTTCACTTCGGCTGCGGTGCTAAAGCGTTGCCCCGTCACCGCAAACAGGGCGTCCTTCACCTTGCCCCGCCACACGTTCCACGACTTCCAACGAGCCTCCCAATACGCCGCGGGAGGGTTTTCACCGGCATCGACGTTCTCCGGCGCCGGTTCATCGAGGTTGCGCACCAGCATCGGCAGCGCCTGCGCTTCCTTGTGGGCGATCACCAAGTCCAGGATCGCTTCTTGGAGAGGCACGCGTTCGAGCTGGTACTCGCGTTCGAAGAGGTCGTCAATGTCAGCCCACTGCGAACTGTCGTAGCCGCAGCGAGCGAGGCCGCGGATCAGTTCCCCCATCACCGTCGTGTACGAACCGACGCGTGCACTCTTCAGCAGCTTGCGGATCGCGGCGTTGGCTTCGAGTGGCGGCTGCTTGGCTAGCAACTCGGCGGCGCGCTTGCGCACGACGAGCAGCTTCTCGGTTTCGACGGTGGTTGCGAGCGGCTTGACCAACAGCTTGTTTGAGCCGGCCGCCAACAAGTCGAGCGCTCGGCTCTTCTGCAACATGTTCGGCGTGCCCTTTTGCACTTTGCTCCACTCGTCGATCGCGGCCTTGGCGGTCTTGTCGTCCCACTCTTCGAGCGGCGGTGCTGCTTGCAGTGGCGTCTTCGGCTGTTGGTCGACCGGTTTGGCCTCGGGAGCTGGTTCTTGCCAAGCGACAACGAGCGAGAACAGGACGGCGAGCATGGGCGAGGATGATAGCCGCGCCTTGGCCGATGGTTGCGCGGTCAGCCGTGCCAGTAACTCCAGAATTGCCATGGCAACGGTCGATCAGCCGGGCATGCGAGCCTTAGCTGTGCTGTCCCTGCTGTTGGCGACCACCCTCGGCGGCTGCCTTGAGATGGAGCAGACAGTCAACTTGGCGGCGGATGGCAGTGGCCAGCAGACGGTGCGTCTGGCCATTCGCGAGGCGACGTTGGCCGATGTCGAACGCGCCAGCTCGGCGGCGGCGGCGGCGACGACGCAGACCCGGGCGGTGTTCGAGAAGGAGCAGGTGGCGGCCGAACTTGCCGAGGCGGGGCTCGTGCTGGCCTCGCATCAAACCGATCGGAAGGCGGGTCGGCGAACGGTCGACATCGCGGCGACGTTCCCCACGTTCGCCGCCCTGCAGAAGAGCCCCCTGGCGGGCAGTCGCGCCGAATGGGTCTTGGCGGCAGGGCCGAAGCCAGGCACGGCGAAGCTGACGCTGTATCCGCAAGGCAAGGCGGCGTGGACGGAGGCGCGGGCCAAGGCTGACGCGATGCAGACCGAGAACGATGCCGTGGCCGAGGCGTTCTTTCGCAAGAAGCAGACCGAGCTGACGGGCTTGGATCTGATCGTGCGCTTCCAAGTGCCAGGCGACGTGCTGGTTTGGACCGCCAACATGGAGAAGACGGGGCCGCGTGAAGTCACCGCTCGCGTCACCGCGGATCAAATCAAGACACCGCAGGATCTCGTGCGTCGTTTGGCGCCGCGCTTCGAAGTGATCTTCGATGCGACCGGCTGCAAGCTGCCGCTGCAGTAGCTCCGTCGCGCAAGCTTTCAGTCTCGCTGCGCAACGTTTGGGAACTGCAGCGCGGTCGTTCGCGTCAGGCCGCGACTTGAGGTCTGACATGATGCGTTGCCTTTGCCTATTGCCGTTCGTTCTCTCCGTTCCATTGCTTGCACAGGGCCTGTTGATCGGCCCCGAACCGGGGCCCGGATCCGGCCCGCAGTTCGGTCCGCAAGGGCCGCGCCGCCCAGGGATCGTGCACATCGTGCGCACCGGGGTGCATGCCGAGATCGTCGATGGGGTCGCGACCACCACCATCGATCAGGTCTTTCGCAATGACGGCGGCCGCGATGCCGAGGGCACTTGGTTCTTGCCACTGCCCGCTGGCGCCATCGCGGATGGGTTCACGATGACGGTGGGTGGCAAGGAGGTGAAAGGCGAAGTGCTCGACGCTGGCCAGGCACGATCGGTCTACGAAGCGATTGTGCGTCAGCGGCGCGATCCGGGCCTGCTCGAGTACGCCGGGGAAGGCATGCTGCGAGCGCGCATCTACCCGATCCCGGCCAATGGCGAAGTCAGTGTGACCGTGCGCCTGCGCCAAGTGATCGAGCCAACGGGCGGCATGTTCGAGTGGGTGTGGCCGCTGCGCGCCGCCAGTCTCGGCGACGCCACGGCTGGTCCGGTCGGCCTGAGTGTGCGCATCAAGTCGCAGACGACCATCAGCACCGTGGTCACGCCGCATGCCAACGCCGAGATCCGCCGCATCGGCGAGCACGAAGCGACGGTTAGCTTGGAAGGCAGCGTCGCGCAGTTCGAAGACTTGCGCGTGCTCTACGGACTCAGCGAGCAAGAGTTCGGCTTGCACTTGCTGGCGTACCGACCACTCGGTGAACCCGGCTACTTCACGATGCTGGTGTCGCCGCCGCGCGCGTTAGCGGCCGACAAAGTGCTGCCGCGCCGGTTCGTGCAGTTCGTCGTCGACACCTCTGGATCGATGGCCGGCGACAAGATCGAGCAGGCGAAGGCGGCGTTGCGCACGTTCCTGCGCAGCTTGCGACCGCACGACGTGTTTCAGGTGGTGACGTTCGCTTCCGCGGTGCAGACGTTCTTCGACAAGCCGGTGGCCGCCAGTGGCGAGAACGTCGCGGCGGCGCTGCAGCGCGTCGATCGACTGCAAGCGATGGGCGGCACCAACATCGCCGGGGCGCTGCAGCAAGCGCTCGAAGTGTTGTGGCCGGCAGACGACGGCGCGGTCCTGCTGCCGCAGATCGTGTTTGTCACCGATGGCCAACCGACGGTGGGTCTGACCGCGCCGCAGCAGATTCTCGATCTGACCAAGCAACTCGACGTGCGAGCGACGCGCGTGTTCGCCCTCGGCGTCGGTGACGAAATTGATGTGCGCTTGCTCGACGACCTGGTGCAGCAACACCGCGGTGCGCGCGACTTCGTGCGCAACAAGGAGAAGATCGAGGTCAAGGTCGACGCCTTGTGCCAGAAGATCGCGCAGCCAGCGCTGACGGACGTGGAAGTGCGGTGCGATGGACTCGACTCGTTCGACGTGCATCCGACGCGCACGCGCGACCTGTTCTGCGGCGAGATGATGCAGGTGGTCGGACGCTATCGCGATGGCGGCAAGCGCGTCGTGCGCGTTCGCGGCAAGCAGAACGGCGTCGAGCGCGAGTTCCCGTTCGAGGTCGAGTTCCCGCAGGCGAGTGAGCAGCATGCGTTCGTGCAGACGCTGTGGGCGCGTCAGCATGTGGCGACGCTGCTCGACGCAATCCGTCGCAACGGCCAGAAGCAGGAGCTGATCGAGGAAGTGAAACGCTTGGCGACGCGCTACGGCATCGTCACTCCGTACACCTCGCAGCTGATCGTCGAAGAGGGCGCGCGGTTGGCGGGTGGCGGGGGGCCAGGTAGTGGTATGCCAAGCCGTGAGGGCAAGAGTTCGCCTGCACCGACCGGTGGTGGTTCGAATGCCCCCAGTGGGCCGGCGACGGGCAGTGGCCGAGGCCTCAGTGATCTCGGCAAGAATCGCAGCGGCAGCGCGGCTGTTGAGGAGAGCTTGGAGGCCGCCAGCGACGAGTTCTTCTTGGGTGGTTTGCGCCGCGGCGGCGAGGTCGCCAAGGCTGGCAAGGATGCGCAGTCCGACAGGGACAAGGGGCTGCTGCGACGCGCGGGCGGGCGGGTGTTCGTTCCGGCTGGCGACACGCTGGTCGAACAAGGTCTGCCGGCCGATTGGCCGACCAATGCGGTCGCCGTCGAAGCGTTCTCCGCTGCCTACTTCGAGTTGTTGCGCACGCGGCCGCAGCTGCGGGACGTGCTGGCGCTCGGCGACCGCATCGTCTTCCGCGACGGCGCTCGCATCGTGCACGTGGCTCCCGCCGCGGCGCCGACCAAGACCGAACAGCCGCCGATCGACGGCAAGAAGTGAAGGCTTCGCGCGAGCCCTCTCGCGCGCAGCCGGGCCGCGCGCGAGCATGTGCACATGCTCGCGTTTGCCCGATGGTTCTTCGCGTTGCTCGGCGGTCTGCTGCTCGGCGCCGGCCTCACCTTGCACGGTCAGGTTGCGTTCGCTCGCTACGTGAAGAAGGAAGTGGACGGCACCTTCTTTCTGTGGCGCGCGATCGGGGAAGCGACCTTCACGTTCCAGGGCGGCGAGACCCAAATGGCGCTGGCGATGGGGACCGTGCCTGACGAGGCTCTGAAGGAATCCGATCGCGCCGCGTGGGTGCTGGTGATCGTTGGCGGCCTGATAGCACTGACGGCGCCGCTGCTGCGCGGCAGCAAAGTGCGCAGCGCGAAGTGACTACAGCTCGCGAAACTTGCCGCCGTTCTGTTGCGCCATGCGCCGCATCAGTTCTTGCGGCGTGATCGCCATGCGGGGTTCGTTGGCGCGTGCTTCCGGTGGCGTCGCCGAGCTGATGTAGATCGTGTTGATGCGCACGTTCGAGAACTTGTTGCACTCGTGCACGAGGCGAAGGATCTCGATCGGGTCCTGGACATCGCCGACGGATGGGGCGCCATCGGACAGCACGAACAACTCGTCGACGTTGGACAGGTAGCGGTTGCCGTAGATGAGGGATTTGATCTTCAACGCTTCTTCGAGCCCGCTCCACAAGTTGGTGCCGCCGAGAGCGCGCAAGCCGGACACGTACTTCTTCAACCGCTCGCGGTTCTTCTCGTTGGCCGGCAACAGGTCCTTGCTCCACGCCTCGGCCTTGTCGTCGCCGTTGAACGTGACCAAGTTGAATTGCGCGTTGGGGGCGATGGCGTCGATCGCTTGGTGCAGTTCCCGCTTGGCGAAGTCGAGGCGAATGGAGCGCCGCTTCTTGCCGTCTTTGCCTTCTTCTTCCATCGGCCAGTCCATGCTGCCGGACAGATCGAGAATGAAGACGACGCGCGTGCCGAGCACGGGGATGCCGCAGAAACCACCCGCCACCGTCATCTCCACGCGCGGCGACTCGGGCTTCTTCGCGACTTCGATCTTGTCCTTCTCTGTCTCCCAAAACGACTTCCACTTTTCGGGCTGATCGGCCGGGTAGATCGCGCCGGTCATGCCGACCAAGAGTTCGTGGGCTTGGTAGAGCAAGAGTCCCGACAGCTTGCCCGACTTGACGTCCTCGGGGTGGGCGCGGAAACGTTCGAGCACGCCGATCAGGGCCGGCACCGTCTCCAGCGAACGGAAGTCATCGAGGAAGCGCACCAGCGCCATGTCGGCGCGCCAAGTCGTGCGACCGAGCGCCATGATCGCGGCGCGCACCGCGAGGCGAACGGTCTCGGGCAGCGTGGCCGCGGCGGGTGTTGCCGCGGCTGCTTCGGGTGCTGCGGGCGCGGCCGGCGCCGCAGCGGGCTCAGCAGGCTTGTCGCCGCTGGCAGGTTCACCCGCCTTCTTGGCGTCGTCCTCCGCCTTCTTAGGGTCGGTCTTTGGCGTGCCGGCGCCCGCCTTCGGCAGGTACTTGGCGTAGATCGCGCGCAGCGCCTGCGCGGCACTGATCAGCACGGCATCGTTCAGTTCGCCTTCGACCACAGCGATCAACGCCAGGGCGGCGGCTTCATCGCCCAGCGCACCGAGCGCTTCCGCGGCACTGATGCGCACCATCTCGTCGCCGTCGCCCAGCGCGCGCTCCAGAACCGGCCGGAACGCCGCGTCTTTGGTGAGGCCAAGGCAGCGAACGCCCGCCGTCTGCGTCGCGACAACGAAGGCCTTGTCGATCTTCAGCTCGCCGCGCGCAGCTTTGGCGAGTTCTTCTTTCGCGGCGGCACCGGCCAGCTTGGCGGTCCACCCTTCGCCCGCGGCGCGCACTTCGCCAGGCGACATCTCGACCGTGTACTTGCCTTGGTCGAGCCCGATCGCCGCGACTTCGAGCAGCGCCTGTGCCGCCGCTGGCGAGTCCAGTTTCATGACGGCTTCAAGAATCGCGTCGAGGTCACCGGCCCAGGTCGGATGGCCGAGACCGTTCTTTGGCGCCACCCCAAACTTCATCGCGATCGAGTCCTTGGCGATGTTGTCCTTCGAACGGAAATCGATCTTGCCCGCGCGGTAGAGCTTGAGCCACGCGTCGAGTGCCTTCAGCGGATCACCAGCAAGGTGGATCGAGTGCCATGCCGCTCTGGGAGCTGCTGTCGGAGCCGCCGTGGGCGCGACGTCAGCGGAGAGCGATAGCGGGCAGAACAGGGTCGCGGCCAAGAATGCGAGCATGAGATTCCTCAAAGCGGCTAGGCCGCCGGGGCGGCGAGCATGCTAGCTCGCGACCTCGCGCAAGTTGCGCGGAACCTGGCTTGCCGGGCGAGGCGCCTCTACTTGCTGCTGCTGCGCACTTCGATCTGCACTTCGATCTGCTCGCCGTTGCCACGGCGATTGTGCACGCGCAAGCGACCGTCGCCGGCTTCGACCTTGCTGCGCGGGGCGACCCAGCTTTGGCCGCACGAGTCTTCCATCAGGAACACGCCGAAGTGCTGGCGCATCTCGGCGTTGTTGCCGAGCACGATCGTGAACAGCTTGGGGAAGATGCCCGGCCGCCGCATGGTCAGGCTCATCAGCATGTCCATCTCTTCGTGCGGATTGAGCGACGGCACCAAGGAGATGGTCCGCGAAATCGAAGCCAGCCGGTTGCTGCGCAAGGCGGGCGCCACGATCAGCTGCACGGTGCGCAGGTCGCGCCGTTCGCCGCGGCTCTGGCCGAGCATGTCGACTGCGACTCGCAAGTCGGCGCCGACGTCGGCATCGGTGAAGAACAGCCGCTTGTGATCGCGCAGGTCGAGCAGCAGTTCGCCGAAGACGTGAAACTCATCCGCGTTCTCAAGCACTTGCTTGATGGCCAACTCGTGGCCTTCGGGGTCACTGCCTTGGGTGTCACTGCCTTGGGTGTCACTGCCTTGGGTGCCCTGAGTGGCGCTGCTTTGCAGGTCACTGAGGCGGCGCAGGGCCATCGTCGCGGCAGCGTAGCGCTGGTCGAGTTGCTTGGCCGTTTCGACGGCGACGAGATCGAACGTCAGCGGCTGGGTCGACGAAATCAGCGGGCTCGCGTCGATCGCAGGATCGTCTTGATGCCAGCCGCCCCCGCGTGGTGCATGGGTCGACGCGATCATCGCCGGTCGCGCGTCATCGCCCACCGCCGCGACCGGCTGCTTGGCCTGCTCGCGATCGGGGCTGAACAGGGTCGCACAGAGCAATGCCGCCGCTGCCGCCGCCGCACCCGTCAACGCGTACCGCAGCTTGACCATCAACGGCACTGGTTGGCGGAACACCGCCTCCGGCGTGCCTTCACCAGCTTGAATGCGCAGCCAGAGCGACTCGCGGAAGTCAGAGCCCACCTGCGGCCGTTGCAGTTGCAGCGTCAATCGCTGGGCGGCTTGCAGTTCGTTCCAGAAGGAACTGCAGGCGGCACACGCTTCGGCGTGTTGCATGACCGTCGCGCGCCGCCCCGACGCCAGTCGGCCGTCCAGGCATTGCGACAGTTCGAATCGGCAAGTGTTGCAGTTCATCTGTTGCAGTTCATCTGTTGCAGTTCATCTGTTGCAGTTCATCTGTTGCAGTTGATCGGTGGTCAGACTTGAAGGTCAGACTTTGATCAGGCGACTGACGAGTGACGTGAAGCGGGCGCGTGCGCGAAAGAGGCGGGTCGACACGGTCTTGACCGGACAACCCATCACTGCGGCGGCGTCCTCGTAGCTGAGTCCTTCGACTTCGCACAGCAAGAAGGCCTCCCGGAACTTCAGCGGCAATTCGCCGATGGCCTTCTCGATCGCGGCGTTCGCCTCGCGCGTCTCAGCAACTTCATCGGGGCGCAGCGAGTCGCGATCGACCGGCGTGAACGGTTGGTCATCGTCCTTCTGCAGATCGCGAAACAGGCTGAGCTTGAACTTGCGGCGGCGCAATTGGTCGAGGCACAGGTTGCGAGCGACGCGAAACAGCCACGGGCGGAAGGCGGCGGTCGGCACCTGATTGAGGTGGCGATAGAGGGCGAGGAACGCGTCCTGCGCGACGTCTTCGGCCGCGATCGAGTCGTTGAGCAGCCGCGTGGCATACGCCTTCAAACTGTCGGCGTGCTCCGCCAGCGCGCGATGGTAGGCAACCATCGTCACTGGGTCGGGTTGGTACTCTTGGCTCAGCTTCGGCATCCGTGGGAGATATCGGCTGCGGTCGGCCCCCACGTCGGGCGACGCAGAGAGGGCGGCACGACGGTAGCCATCCCTTGAAACTCCAACTGGACGAAAAACGTCGCTGCTGCCACTGTTCTGCTACGCCCATGCACGCACCTTCCGCCGGTAACACTGGCTCGCGCGAGCCATCCCAGCTGAGACCGGTCGCTGGCCGCCGCGGCCTCGGCACTCTCGTGGCGTTGGGCGTCGTCGGGGCCTTCGCGATCGCGGTTTGGGTGATGCTGTCGGTTGACGGCAGCTTGTCGCACCGATCAGTCGCCGAATCGTCGGACAAGGTGACGATCGGTCATGACATCGAGTGCGTTCGCATCGAGGTGCAAAACGGCACGGTCGGTGTCGACGTCGGCAGCGAGCGCGCCGTCGCGTACTCGGTCGGCGTCGGGCGGGCGGCCAACACCGCGCAGGAGTTGGCGGAAATCGAGCAGATCCCCTTCCAGTTGGTGGTGGTGTCGGACCCGGCCCGACCACGCACTCTGATCCTGCGCGGGCCGTTCTTGCCAGCGGGCAACAGCGGCTTGCTGCGGCTGGAGCTCGGCATTCGCATTCCCGCCGAGCTTGCCCTCGAGATCGACGTGGTCGCCAACGGCCATGTCACCGTCGGCCACCGCGTCGGCAAGACGTTCGCCAAGACTGGTCGCGGCGATCTGCGGTTTGAGCACTGCCTGGGGCCGGTGAAGGCCGAGAGCGGCCGTGGCATGGTGATCGCCTTCGATCATGAGGGGGACTTGGACATCCATACGCACGTCGGCGACATGCAGGCGTTTGTGCGCAGGCCCGGCCGCGTGCTGCGGCTAGTGACCGGTCAGGGCACGGTGCAATGTGGAGTGCCGGAGAACCTCGAGTTCGATCTCGATGCGCGGGCTGAAGTCGGCCGCATCGGCGCTGGCTTTGACCTGACTGGCGAGACCATCGGCGACTACGGGGCCGCGTTGGTGGCCAAACGCGGTGCGGCCAGCACTCGCGTGGTACTGCGGACAGGATCTGGACATATAGCGTTCAAGCCGAAGAAGTTTGAATGAACGTGCCATCGCGTCGGGTGCGTGGCTTCGCCAGCACCCCGCAGAATTGGCGAGTCGCCGTTACGTCGACCTAGATGCGGTGTAAGCACCGATGTCCGTGCCCAAACACCATGTGCGGGGACGGACGAATCTGGAAATGTCGGCAGGAACCTCGCGTCTTCGTCGACCTCGCGTAGCACCAACCCGATCGCCCCCAGGCCCCTGACCCTCGCGCCCGTCACGTCCAACCTCCGCGTAACCACGGATCCGCCACCGGACACTGACGGCTGCACCCCTTGCTCATGACTCTCGGCAAACGCCTCCTTCTTCACTCCGCCCGCGACCCCTCCGCTTCGTCCCTGGCCAAATCCACCGCGGACTGGGGTTGCATGGTCACCACCTGCTCTTCAACCGACGAACTGCGCGGCCGCATCGAAGGTGGGGAGTTCGACATGGTCTTGATCGAGCCATTGGCGGTCGTCCAGCGGCTCGTCACCGACAATGCCATCGAGGAGACCCTCAAGCTCACCCTCGCCGAAGTGGAGAAACGCCACATCCAGCGCGTGCTCGCGAGCACCAGCGGCAACAAGACCCGCGCCGCCCGCATCCTCGGCATCGATACCAAGACGCTCTACAACAAGCTGAAGAGCTACAAGTCGTCGGAAGCCGTCGCGCGCAAGCGCCAGCTGAGCCAGTCGAACTCGGTCATGCTGTGAGCGTGCGGCGGTGACCGGTCGAGGTCGGCTTGGCCCGACACTAGGCGGCAGAATTCTCGGTTCGCCAACCTGTCGTTGGCAGCGCTGCATGAGGCGCCGTGCGCCCCGAGCGAAGCGCCTGAGCGCATCGGGTGAGGTACTCTTCAGCGGCGGCAGTTCCACCCACGCCGCCGGGAAGATCGCTCATGGACCGAGTCGACTCGCTGCTGCAAGAACTGTCCAGTCGCCATCGCAACCACGACCCGCGGTTCTTGGCTGCCGTTCGCCCGCTCGTCGTGAGCATTCTCGATGGCGGCACGCCCGAGCCTTGCCGCATCGACTTGCTTGAGCAGTTGGCGGAGACCTTCGAACGCGATGTCCAGGTGCGAACGGACTGTGCGCGCTCTCTAGCTGGTTTGGCCGGGTGGCTGGCGGCGCTGCAGAAGCGGTTGCAGATGTGAGTCGGTGAGGAGAACTCCGACGCCGCCGTGACGGAACAAGTCATGGTGCGGGCGCGCGTCCCACTGCGAGAGAATCAAAGTGGCGACCGGGTTTGGGGAAAACGCGGATGGGTCGGTGGGATGGCCGACCGGGCGAGCCTCGCGCGAATGGCGCGTTCGCCACTCGCCAGCACACACTTATGCGCAGCCAGCGGTCACCGACAATGGGTCATCGGCGCTTGCGCCGGGAACCGCACTCGGAACCCGCGACGGGCCATGATTCGCCGACTTCGATCCTTTGCCTGCAGTGCTCGTCGCGGGTCCCACTTTTCTGCCGCCGCTCGGTCGCGTTCCTGGTAATCCGCCTCACTCGGCGCTCAGATCCGTGGCGCCATGGGTCTGAACGATCATCAGCAAGCACTGAAAGTAGCCGAGCAGCGAGTCGAGTCGCTCAAGGTGAGTCTTTGACTACGTTCGCCGCCACCGAGAGCTAGCCGATATCGAAAACCAGATGGCCCAGCCGGGCTTTTGGGAAGAGCCTGAGCGCGCGCAGCAGGTCGTCGTCAAGAAGAAGACCTGCTACCAAGTCGTCGGGCCGATCGAGAGCCTGCAGCGGCTGATCGAGGACGGGCGGGTCCTGATCGAGCTTGGAGCCGAGGATCCAAAGGCGGTCGAGGCCGACCTGGTCGACATCGATCTCAAGGTCACCGAATGGCTGGATCAGCTCGAGTTCCAGCTGATGTTGGGCGGCGAGCACGACGGCATGAACGCGATCGTCACGCTGCAATCCGGGGCCGGCGGCGTCGATGCCTCGGACTGGTGCGAGATGATGCTGCGCATGTATTTAAAGTGGGCTGCCAAGGGTGAATACACCGTGGAGGAAGCCGACTTCCAGAAGGCCGAAGAGGCTGGCATCAAGAACGCGACGATCATCGTTCGCGGGCCGTATGCCTATGGGCGCCTCAAGGCCGAGCAGGGCGTGCACCGGCTCGTGCGCATCTCCCCGTTTGACGGCCAAGGGCGGCGGCAGACGTCGTTCTCGTCGGTCGAAGTCGTGCCAGAGTTTGACGACACCATCAAGATCGAGATCCGCAAGGAAGACCTGAAGGTCGACACCTACCGCGCGTCCGGCGCTGGCGGCCAGCATGTCAACAAGACGGAGTCGGCGATCCGGCTCACGCACATGCCGACTGGCCTCGTCGTCGCTTGCCAGGCCGAGCGCAGTCAGGGCAAGAACCGCGAGACGGCGATGCGCATGCTGAAGGGCAAGCTGTACCAGCTCGAACTCAGCAAGCGGGAAGAGGAGCTGGCGAAGTTCTACGACCACGGCTCGATCAGCTGGGGCAACCAGATCCGCAGCTACGTGCTGCAGCCCTACCAGATGTGCAAGGACCTGCGCACCGACGTCGAGACGTCCGATGTGCACGGCGTGCTCGATGGCAAACTCGATCCGTTCATCGAGGGTTACCTCAAGATGCGCAAGGATGCGGTCAAGCCATGAGGCGTGCCCTGTTGTCGGTGACGGACAAGACCGGGGTCGTTGAGTTTGCGCGCGGGCTCGTTGCCGCAGGGTTCTCGTTGTTGTCGACGGGGGGCACGGCGAGGGCACTCGCGGACGCCGGCATCGCCACGCAGGAAGTGGCGGACTACACGGGCTTCCCCGAGCTGATGGACGGGCGGTTGAAGACGCTGCATCCGAGGGTGCACGGCGGGTTGCTCGCGCGGCGTGATCTGCCGACGCATGTGGACGCGATGGCGCAGCACGGCATCGATGCGATCGACGTGCTATGCGTCAATCTCTACCGCTTTCGCGAGACGCTGAAGAAGCCTGGCATCGCGCGCCACGAGATCGTTGAGCAGATCGACATCGGCGGGCCGGCGATGATCCGCAGTGCGGCGAAGAACCATCAGAGTGTCGCTGTCGTGGTCGATCCGGCGGACTACTCGACAATCCTGCGCGGGCTGCGCGAACACACTGGGGTGCTTCCCGCGGAGTTGCTGCGCAAGCTGGCGGCGAAGGCGTTTGCGCACACGGCCTCGTACGACGCCTCGATTGCGCAGTGGTTCGACTGTGAACGGCGGGCGAGTCCGGGTGAGCCGTTCTTCGCCAACCGCGTAGCCTTCTCCGGTGAGAAGCTGCAGGACCTGCGGTACGGCGAGAACCCGCACCAGAAGGCCGCCTTCTACAGCCTCAGTGAATCGTCGCCGAGCCTCGCCAACAGCAAGCAGATCGGCGGCAAGGAGCTCAGCTACAACAACATCCTCGATGCCGATGCGGCGCTCGCGCTCGCGCTGGAGTTTGACCAGACCTGCTGTGTGCTGGTGAAGCACAGCAATCCGTGTGGCACCGCGGTCGCGAGCACGTTGGCTCGCGCTTTCGAGCTGGCCTTGTCGGGCGATCCGGTCTCGGCATTCGGCGGCATCCTGGCCACCAACCGCACCTTTGATGTCGCGACGGCGCAGGCGATCGTGTTGGGCGGCACGTTCCTCGAAGTGATTGTGGCCCCGCATGTCGAGCCGGGTGCCTTGGCGGCGTTGCAGCAAGCGAAGTGGGGGGCGAACGTGCGCGTGCTCGATCTCGGTGGGTTGCCGGACCTGACGCTGCGCCACCGTTTCGTGGCACGACCGGTGTGCGGCGGCTTCTTGCTGCAGACCGCCGATTTTCCCGCGCAAGCGCCTGGGCGCGAAGTCGCGAGCAAGCGGGCGCCAACGGCTGCGGAGCTGGCGTCGATGGCCTTTGCCTGGAAGGTGTGCAAGCACGTGAAGTCGAACGCGATCGTGTTGGCGCGCGGCACCGATGACGGCGCGCAATTCACCATCGGTGTGGGTGCTGGCCAGATGAGCCGCGTCGACTCGGCGAAGATCGCGGTCGACAAGGCGGGCGATCGCAGCAAGGGTTGTGTGGTTGCCAGCGATGCGTTCTTTCCGTTCGCCGACGGCATGCTGGTGTGCGCCAAGGCGGGGGCGACGGCGGTCATCCAACCGGGCGGCAGCAAGCGCGACGTCGAAGTCACCGCCGCCGCCAACGAGCACGACATGGCCATGGTCCTGACCGGGCAACGCCACTTCCGTCACTGAGTCAGATCGCGCATGAACCTCACCGCTGCCGTCGACGACTTGCTGCTTGGTGCCTCGATGCAGCAAGTGGCTGCAGGCATGCGCGAGCAGTTGATTCGAGACTTCCACTTCCGCGATGACGAAGTGACGTCGGAGACGTTTCGCATCGAAGTGACCGCGTTCATGCGCAAGCTGGCGCGCCATCTCGGCGATCGTCATTCTGGCAATGTTCGCGTCGGCCATGCCCTGCGCGATTGGGTGCAGCGCTGTGATCACTACGAAGCCTGGGATTCGCTGCTGTCAGGGTTTGCGTTTGAAGGGCGAGAAGCGGTGCTGCGGCGCGGGCGCATGCTGTTTCCTGGGCCGCTGACGGCGCACTGGGGTGAAGGGTGACCGGTGCCGAGGCCGACCTCGGTGGTCGCCTCGCGACGGTGCGCGGTCGCATCGAGGCAGCCTGCCAACTCGGTGGCCGACGCCCGCAGGACGTCGAGTTGCTGGCCGTCAGCAAGACCCATCCGGCCGCCGCCGTGCGCGCTGCGTTCGCCTTGGGCCAGACGACGTTTGGCGAAAACCGTGTGCAGGATCTGGTCGCCAAGGCGCACGAATTGCGCGACCTCGCCGGCCTGCGTTGGCACTTGATCGGAACGTTGCAGACCAACAAAGTCCGCGACCTGTTGGGCGTGCCAGGGCTGGCGTTGATACACAGCCTCGATCGCGTTCGCCTAGCGGACGAATTGCAGCGAGAACTCGCCAGCCGTGGGCGGTCGCTACCAGTCCTGTTGCAAGTGCACGCGACGGACGAAGCCAGCAAGCACGGGTGTTCACCGACCGAGGCGCCAGCGCTGTTGGCGCATGTCGCGGCGCATTGTCCAGCGATCACGGTGATCGGCTTGATGGCGATGGGACCGCTGGCCGGGGACGCGTCATCGACGTTCCACCGTGTGGTGGCGTTGCGCAACGAACTGCGCATGCGATCGGGGTTGCCGCTGCCGGTGCTCAGTCTGGGCATGTCAAGTGACATGGAGCCTGCCATTGCCGTTGGCTCGACGATGGTCCGCATCGGCAGCGCCCTGTTCGGCTCCCGCGGTTGAGTGTAGGCGGCACGGTCCCTACCCTTCCCGCCCTGTGGTGACCCGCAAGAAGCCCGCCCCTGCCGAACCTTCGGGCCCTCCCGCCGACGTTGTCGAGGTGCAGCAGCGCCTGACGGTGGCGATGCCGCAGCCGCGCTGCGAACTCGATCACAAAGACGCCTGGACGCTGTTGATCGCGACCATCCTCAGCGCGCAGAGCACGGACCGCACCGTCAACACCGTGACGCCGTTGTTGTTCGCCAAGTGGCCGACGCCGGGGGCACTCGCCGCGGCGGCGCGAGCTGACGTCGAAGCCGTCGTGCATCGCACCGGCTTCTTTCGCAACAAGGCGAAGGCGATCCAAGGCGCGAGCCTCGCGGTGCATCAGCAACACGCCGGGCAAGTGCCGCGCGACATGCCGGCGCTGCTGCAACTGCCGGGAGTCGCGCGCAAGACGGCGAACGTTGTGCTCGGCGTCGCTTACCGCATTGCCGCGGGCATCGTCGTCGACACGCACGTGACGCGAACGAGCCAGCGCCTTGGACTGACCACGGCAACCACCGCGGAGAAGGTCGAGCACGATCTCAGTGCCAAGTTCCCGCGCGAGCAGTGGATCGACATCGGCCACCGGCTGCTGCTTCTTGGCCGTTATGTCTGTCTCGCCAAGGGCCCGAAGTGCGAGGACTGTCCGCTGTTCGAGATCTGTCCGTCACACACTGGGCAAGTTCAGGGCACCTGGCAAGACCGCGCGGAGCATCTGCGCCTCGCCTTGCTGCCGACGGAAGGTGCGGACGGCGTCGGCGGCGAGTGAGGCCGTCGCTTCGGCGCTACTCGAACTGCGCCTGGCGGGCCATGCGCTTCCTGATGATGTCGATGCGCTCGAGCTGACCGCGCGCCGGGAAGCGTTCGTAGAACCCTTCGCGCCGGAACTCGGGGGCCATGCCAGCGATCGGCTTGAAGCGCGCTTCGAGCAGGCGCACCAGATCCGCCCCCGGCATCACCGTGGCATCCATGCGCGCGGCGACGTCGCCAGCCAACCGCAGCATCGCTTCGATGGTGACATCGCGCGTCACCATGTAGTTCTTGTTGTCGCCCCAGGCGGCGCCAAACGTCGTGCGCAGCGCCTTCAGCGTGTCGCGAATCAGGCCGTAGCCGCGTTCCTTGCTCCAGCCACGCCCATCCTTGAAGCGGTGCTGCGCGTCCTTGCGGCCGATCAGGCGCAGCATCTCGCCGAAGATCTGGGCTTGGTTCATCCACATCTCCTGGTGCGAACGGCCGCCCAGCATGTTGATGTGGTACTGCAGGGGACTGTCGTCCTCTTCGTAGCACGCGCGCACCAACGTCGCCGCGAACTTCTTCTCGGGGTCGGTGCCCCATTCGATGCGCTCGTACAGGTCGATCAGGTGCGACTTGTTGATGCGCGTGTGGGTGCTGTTGATGACGACGAACATCTCGGTCGCGAAGTCCGCGGTCTTGCCGTCGAAGATCACGACTGGCACGTCGACTCGCTTGTCGGCGTCCTTCTCCTGCAAGTAGAAGTGCAGGCCGGCCAAGCGATGCTGGCCGTCGATGATCAAGAAGTCGCTGCGCGGCTCGACCAGGTTGCCCGCGCGTTCCATGCCCTTCAGCGGTTGGAAGTCGAGCTTCTCCGGCGAGAACAACAACACCGCGCCCGGGATCACCGGTTGGCGTGACTCGTTGCGGTAGAAGTCTTTGATCTGGCGGATCTTTCTGCGGTTGAGGTCGCGCTGGAACGACTTGCTGTTCTTCTCGATCGCTTGCACGTAGCGCTCGACTTCGTCGGGCTCCTTGGCTTTGCCCTTCGGGGCTTCGCCGCCGATCGATTCGCCGCGTTCACCATAGAACCGCGTGACGAACCTCACCTTGCGAAGCAGGTCTTCCGCGGGGTAACTGACGAAGTAGAACTCCGACTCCTTCTGACGCATGCGCTGGGCGAACAAGGACCGAACCTCCTGCAAATGAGAGTGTGGGAGCAGCAGTGTGCGCGCTCGACCTTGGCTTGGCAAAGGTCTGCTTGGGATGGTGGCAACATCCGGTGGGATCGACCGCCGCCACCGATCGGCTACTTCGGCTTGGCGACGTGCTGGTCGATCAGGATCGGGTTGCCGTCGGGGTCGACGACGATGAGGCTTGCCGGCCCGGTCGACGCCGCATCGGCCGTCGTCGTCAGCACGAGGCCGCTGCCCAGCAGGCGCGCCTGCAGTTCGCGCACGTCGGTGAACGGCGTCACCGCGGTCGCCTGCTGCGACCAGCCGGGATTGAAGGTCAGCAGGTTCTTCTCGAACAGGCCCTGGAACAGGCCGATCACGTGGTCGCCATTGCGCAGGATCTGCCAGTTCTGCGCCGCATTGCCGGCGAACGGTTCGAACCCCAGCTTCTGGTAGAACGCCCGCGACGCGGCGAGATCCTTGACGGTGAGGCTGATGGAGAACGCACCGAGGTTCATCGTCGACGGCGTGGACGTGGCGGCGGCAGCCGTCGGCGCGGTGGAGGCGCAGGCGAACAGCGTGGCGAGCGGGGCGAGGAGGAGCAGGTTCTTGATCATGTTCGGAGGTCCTGTGGGCGGCCCCATCATCACCCAGGGTGCGGTGGTCTCGCCAGCGACGCTGTGCCACACTGCGCCGGACCTTGACCGTCACCTTGCATGCGCGCGGCCTGGCGGCGTCCTTTGGCAGCCGCGAACTGTTCACGGGCCTCGATCTCGTCGTCGCTCCAGGGGACGTCGTCGGCCTCGTTGGTCCCAACGGCTCCGGCAAGTCGACCCTGCTGCGCATGCTCGCTGGCCTGCGTGCGCCCGACGCCGGCACCGTGACCACGTCGCCGCCCAATGGCAGCCTCGGCTACCTCGCGCAGGAGCCCGAGCGGCTGCCCGGGGAGACCGTTCGCGGCCTCCTGGCACGGCGCACCGGCGTCGCCGCCGCCGACGCGCAGTTGCAGGATACGACGCAAGAACTCAGCGACAGCGTCGCCGGTGCCGACGATCGGTACGCAGCCGCACTCGACCGCTGGCTCGGCCTTGGCGGCGCCGATCTTGAGGAACGCACGGCGGCGGTGTTCGCCGAACTCGGCCTCACCGTGGACCTCGACTTGCCGACCACCGCGCTGTCGGGTGGCCAGGCGGCTCGGGTCGGCCTCGCCGCGCTGCTGCTGTCGCGCTACGACGCTTGGCTGCTCGACGAGCCGACCAACGACCTCGACGTCGATGGCCTCGACCACTTGGAAACGTTCGTGCAGGAGCTGCAGGCCCCGACTGTGCTGGTCAGCCACGACCGCGAGTTCTTGACGCGCACCGTCACCAAGGTGGTGGAGATCGATCGCAGCCTGCTGCGCGTGACGACCTACGGCGGTGGCTACGCCGCCTACCTCGAAGAGCGGTCCGTGGCGCGACGGCACGCCGCGGAGGCCTACGACACGTTTTCGACGCGGCGTTCCGAACTCGAGGCCAGGGCGCGACGGCAGCGCGCGTGGATGGCGAAGGGCGTCAAGAATGCGCGGCGCAAGGCGCGCGACAACGACAAGATCGGCCGCGCCTATCGCAGCGAGACGTCGGAACAGCAAGCGTCCAAGGTGCGACAGACCGAGCGCATGATCGAACGGCTCGACGCCGTCGAGGCGCCGCGCAAGGAATGGCGGTTGCAGTTCTCCATTGCGGCAGCAGCGCGGCCGGGTGATCTGGTCGCCGCGCTGCGGGCAGCCGAAGTGCAGCGTGGCGCGTTCCGGCTCGGCCCGGTCGATCTGCAACTGCAAGTGCGGGATCGCATCGCCATCACCGGCCCAAACGGCGGCGGCAAGAGCACGTTGTTGGCGCTCGTTCTGGGGCGGTTGGTGCCCACGGCTGGAACGGCCGGGCTTGGCGCGGGCGTGGTGGTCGGCGAGATCGATCAAGCCCGGTTCGCGTTCGTCGCCGAGGCCCCGGTGCTCGAAGTGTTCGGCCAGTGCCTGCCCGATTGGAACACCGCCGACGTGCGCACGCTGCTGGCGAAATTTGGCCTCGGCACGGCGTTCCTGGCGCGGTCGGCGGTGTCGTTGTCACCGGGCGAACGCACGCGCGTGGCGATGGCGTTGCTGCAAGCGCGCGGCGTCAACCTGCTGGTGCTCGACGAGCCGACGAACCACCTCGACCTCGAAGCGATCGAGCAGCTCGAACTCGCCTTGGAGTCGTTCACCGGCACGCTGCTGCTGGTCACGCACGATCGCCGCATGCTCGACACCGTGCGGCTGACGCGGCGTTGGCATGTGGAGGCTGGCAAGGTCGCCGAGATCGCGGCCGATTGACCTCGCGTCTAGAGTGCGTGATTCCATGGCCGCATCCCAAGGCTTAGGCGCCACCAAGCAGGAGCTGCGAACGGAGGTTCGGCGGCGTCGCGATGCGCTCGCGGTCAGCGACCGCGCGGACTGGTCGCTGCGCATCGCCCAGCACGGGTTCGCAGCTCTGCGCGAACGCGCGGCCGGGGCCATGGTCGCGATGTATTGGCCGATGCGCAGCGAAGCCGACCCACGGCCCCTGGCGCGGGAGCTGTCGAAGGTGGGTGCGCAGCTGTGCCTGCCCGCGTTTGTCGGCGAGGCTATGTTGTTCCGCCGCTGGATGACGGACGACGATCTGGTGTCGGCAGCCTTCTCGACCAAGGAGCCGCGGCCCGATGCCCTAGTCGTGGTGCCAACGCTGGTGATGGCGCCGTTGCTCGCCTTCGATGCGCGCGGCCAGCGGCTCGGTTGGGGCAAGGGCTACTACGACCGGGCGCTCGGGGAATTGGACGTGGCGGCGTCGCGCGACGGGGGCTCGCGCCCGTTCGTGGTCGGCATCGCGTTCGCCTGCCAAGAAGTGCCCAACGTGCCGGCCGAAGGGCACGATCGGCAGCTCGATGCCGTGATCACCGAGGACGGGATTCGTGGCTGCTGACATCGCTGGTCTCACTGTCGTTTGGGCCTACCGCCGCACCGGCAAGTTCGCGTTCCACGTGCTGACTGGCGCGCTCGAGACCGATGCGCGCACCGCGAGTGTGCCGATCGAGTTTGCGAACGGCGTCGATGCGGTCGTCGCGGCGGTGCGCACGGCTCTGGCCGCGCCGACCGCGCGAGTGCTGGTCGGCTGGTCGTTCTACTCGCCGGACTTCCCGCAGATGCGCGCCGAGCTGCACGCGGTCAAAGCCAAGATCGACGACCCGCGTGTGGTTCACGTCGTTGGCGGTGTGCATGCGGCGGCCGAACCCGAAGCGACGTTGCGGGCAGGTTGGCAGTTTGCCGCCATCGGCGAAGGCGAACGGCTCGTGCGCGATCTGGTGCTGTGCGTGCAGGCTGGCGGCGACCTGCGCACGGTGCCGGGCATCGCGTTCCTCGACGGGCCGTCGCTGCGCAAGAACGGCCGCGCCGAGCGCATCGCCCTCGATGAGTTCCCGCCGTTCGGGCCGGGCCACGATCGCTTCGGGCCCATCGAGATCACGCGCGGCTGCATCTATGCCTGTCGGTTCTGCCAGACGCCGTACTTCGCCGGCGCCAACTTCCGTCATCGCAGTGTCGCCAACGTTCGGCACTGGGCGCGCTATCTCGTCGGCCGCGGCTTCCGCGACTTCCGCTTCCTGACGCCGACGTCGCTGAGCTACGGCACCTTTGCACCGGAGCCCGATCTTGCGGCGGTCGAAGCGCTGCTGGCCGGTGTGCGCGAAGAGATCGGGCCCACGCGCAATCTGTGGTTTGGCACGTTCCCGAGTGAAGTGCGGCCCGAACACATCACCGACGCGAGCCTGCGGCTCTTGCGCAAGTGGGTCAGCAATCGCGCGCTCATCGTCGGCGGGCAATCGGGCAGCGATCGTGTGCTGGCAGCCAGTGCGCGTGGTCACGACAGTGCCTGCATCGAACGCGCGGTGGCGTTGTGCGTCGAACACGGCTTCGTGCCGCACGTCGACTTCTTGCTTGGGCTGCCCAGTGAGGAGCCAAGCGATGTCGATGCCACGTTGCAGCTGATGGATCGTCTGGTCGCGCGCGGTGGCAAGGTGCACGGCCACACCTTCCTGCCGCTGCCGGGAACGCCATTCCGCAAGGCGCCGCCGGGCGCGCTCACTGACGACGTGCGGCGGCGATTGCGCCAATTGGCGTCGAAGGGGCAGCTTTATGGGCAGTGGGAGCAGCAAGAAGCGACGGCGCAGCAGATGGCCGCGGCGCGAAATCTCACGTCCTGACGGTTCGAGGTTGGTTGGTAGGATGAGAATGGAATGCACAACCCGTATCTCGATCTGACCCACGAGTTCAACCGCGACGGGTTGCGCGTCTTGCTGAGCTCGGGACAAGCGGTGGTCGTGCATCGGCTCGCGGTCATGAGCAAGGACGGGGACTGGCTCTTGCGCGAACAACAGGCGGCGCTCGACCACGTCGTCCACGTGCTCGAAAGCAAGGGCGCGCGCTACCGCTTCGGCGCACCGCTGGACGTGCGTTGGCTGCAAGGAGGATGGAGTTCGCACTTCGAGTTCGCGCAGGGCGGCATGCGCCTTCGCACGGACTTCGTGTCGCGCCCACCGCGCATTGGGGCAGCGCAGCTCGCAGCGATGTGGCTGGCGGCCGAACGTTCGCAGAATGACGTCGTCGATGTAGTGCCGTTGGCGGCGATCAAGCTGACCAATCGAGAGAAGGACTATGCGGTGGTTGGGGACCTGGCGCGGTTGATGCACGATCCGGCGGATCAGTTGCGGTTCTCACGCAGCGCTCGCGACCTGCTCGAACTGGCCAAGCTTCACCCGCAGTTGTTGCAGGCTGCTACCGCCGAGCGGCCCGCCTTGCTCGCGATCCCGCAAGGACGAGACGCGCTTGAGGAAGCTCTCGATCGCGAGCGCCGCGTGCTGATGCGCACCAACGAGGAGCGACTGCAGCACTACCAGCGTGCCGCGGAACGATGGGCCGCGGTCTGGACTGACGTGCAGCGGGAGGTCAGCGGCTTGCCGTTGAGCGCGGCGCACCAGCGGATTGCCCAGCGTGCGGACGGGCTGTTGCCGTTCCGACCCCTGGAGAGCCAACCATGAGCGAGCCGCGCGATGAGTTCTTGAGCGAGGAAGACCTCGACCTGAAGAACCTCACCGACGACGAGCTGTCGGCGTGGTGGCTGACGTGGCTACGGATGGCGCAGGCCACCAACGATCTCGACGCCGGCGCCTATTCGCACGGCGTGTTCGACTGGGATCCGTCGGTGCCGCGGCCAGGTCGCTAGCGCAGCCGCAAAACTCAGGCGCCGTGCACGATGTCGAGCACGTCACCGTCCTGCTCGGCATCTGCACCGCCGACGCCGAATCGACCGAACGCGCCTACCGCACGTCGATCAAGGAGGGCGCCTTCCCTCGACCGCTACGACTTCCTGAGCCCGCATACATTTCGCTTCCGTGCTGCACGTCGTCTCGACCCTGACCGCTGCGATGGGCCCGCTCACGTGCCCCGCCACAGTGGGTTCCTACGGCGCGGCGTGCACGGCAGCAGTGCTCACTGCGGTGACGCTGCCCTGGATCGGCAGCACGTTCCACGCCGCCGCGACGGGGATTCCTTCGAACGCCTTGGTGCTCGCCGTCACGGGATCGGCGCCGGTCGAGATTCCATTGTCGTTGGTACTGCCACAGGGCGTCTCAGGCTGTGATCTGCTCGTGACCCCCGACTTCGTCGATCTCGTACTGCCAGCCGCCGGCACTGCCGAGGCCGAGGTGGCGCTCCCCAACTCGGCATCCCTCGTGGGTCAGGTCTTCGATCATCAGTTCGTTCCACTCGAGTTTGACGTGTTGGGCAACCTCACGGCGGTCATGAGTTCGAACGCACTCATGCTCACGATCGGCGCGTTTTAGGGGTCCTTCGCAACGGCGCCCCCGTGACTCGGTGAAGCCGGTGACCGGTCCACCGATTGGCTGTACGAATAGGGTCGGGCCGTCGTGCGAGGGTGCCTGGGTGCCGTTCCTCAACTGCGGCAGCGGCAACGACCAGTCGCCCTGCCGACGCCGAGACCGGCGAACGTGAATGGCAGGCTGGTTTGCAGGTCGATCGTCAGCGGTGCGCCGAGTCCTGAGCAGGCCTCGCGTACCGAAGGCGATGCGCGCACCGATGTCTATTCGCTCGGCGTCGTGCTCTACGAATTGCTCACCGGACGTTCGTCGGCGCAGTGGAGTCGGGGGAGCGAATGGTCCGCAGTTCTGCCGACGCGAGGTCGAAGCGTTCCTGTGCTGTGGGCGGCTCGGTGCGTCATCCGCTGCCGACGGTCCAGTCCATGCACTTGATGCCGCGGAATCGCTCGACCTCAACTCGTCGTAACTTCATGTGCTCCAGCCTGTCTCGACTTGGTTGGCACGGAGTGGCCGTTTCGACCAGTGCTCCTCGATGGCCTGCGTGAACTCAGCTCGCACGACCTTGGCGCGCGCGGCGAGGTGGTCGATCTCGTCAGCCCGGATGTACAGCCCCTCGGCAGGGGTATCGGCGACGTGCGACTTGCCGAGCAGCCGTTGGATGCCTGCAAGGTCGAACCGGCCGGAGGCGACCCTCGGCACCAGAGCCATGTCGAGTTGGCGAACGAGTGCGTCGCGGCGCGGAACACTCCAGAAGCAACTGTGCGCCCGGTCGTAGACGTCGAATGCCAAGAACCAGTCTGGGAGGCGATCGTAGGCGACGCTGTGCACGGCGTAGCACCACTCGCCGAACAACATCAGGTCGGGGAACAGGGCGCCCTTCAGGGCGGCGCGGCGTTCGTCGAGCCAACGGAACAGCGGCTTGAACTGCGGATGGCTGTTCTCGCGCGTCAGGTAGGAGCCGCGGTTCTGGACGCGCAGTTCACCGATATCGTCGACGGAGATGCCGACGTTGGCGCCATCGACCTTCTCCTCGACGGTGACAGGGTGCGAGAGAATCGCATCGGCATCCGCAGGCGAAAGGACCTTGTCGTTGCGCGGCTGGCCCTTGCCGAGCCATGCGAGGTGTGGGGTGTGCGGGAAGCGGAAGAAGTCCATCAACTGCCCATCTTCTCTGCGTGCTTGGCCTTGATCTCGGCCTCGCACAGGAAGCAGATGGTCACGCCGCACTTCGCCAACGCAGCCTGCCAACCCCACCACTTGCTGTCGAACGACTGCAGGATCGGCGGATGGCGCTGGACTGCTGCGGCAACAGCTAAGAACTTGCGGTCCGAGGGGTCGTAGCGCGTCCCGTCTTCGGGAACCGGCAGCTCCTCAAAGTCCTCCGGGTCCTGCCCCTTGGGTGTGATCGAGACTTGGGTCACGCGTTGGCGGCCCCACTGATGCGTCAACAGCCACTTGAAGAACGCGTCGCCTGGACCGGGCTGACCCTTGCGGCTCAAGTTCCTGCCGAACTCCTCGACGATGAGGTCGCGGTCGTCGATGTACACGTGCCCACCCTGCATGACCTGCTGCAGTGCTCGGGCACTCGCAGCGACGCATCCAGGACTCGCGCCTTCGTTCATGCCATTGGCAGTAGTCGGCACGTTGGTGTCGACAACGCAGTGCATAGGCGTCACCACTACCTTTGCCCCGCCTTCTTCCGCTGCATTCGCTTGGTCTGAGCCTCGGTCCTCGCCACGAGATCCTCCATCTCGTCTCCGAAAAACCCTTGCGGCCAGTTGCGAATGTTGCCGAAGTCATCGACGTCGAGTTCTTCGATGCGCGCGGCATCCTCCGTTGAGTGAATGAAGTACAGGGCAGCGTCCTGCTTCGAGAGTTGCTCCTCGGCTATGCGGCGCTGGAGGCGGCGCAAGAAGTGCTCTGAGTGGCTCTCGATGATGAACTGGCACTTGCGCAATTCACCGTTCTCGCGCCCCCGGATCGCATCCACGAATAGATCCGCGAGGTCCGCCTGAACCTTGGGATGCAGGTGGATCTCCGGCTGCTCGAAGATCACGACGGAACCGGGCGGAACATAGAAACACTCCACGATGACGGGCAGCACCTGGCCGACGCCGAAGCCGACATCCGTGAGCTTGACCTCCGGTAGCTTGGGGCGAGTCTTGACCAGAACCTCGTACTCCTTGCGGTGCGGCCCAAGGGCATGCACCTTGAAGTCGCTGATGAGTCCCATATCCCGAAGCCGCTCCGCGACGATCTGTTGCAGCGGCTTCGTTCTTTGCTTCGGGATGAAGTTGAACGTCCGGGCACCGGCGGCCAGGATCGCTTCGATGGCGCGTTCTCCCTTGGCGCCGACGTGATCGGGAAGCTCCCCCGACCACAGGTAAAGGCGCTTCGGGTAATCGCGCAGAGGTCCAACGTGAAAGATGCTCTTGAGCATCGCCTCCATCTGGAGCGCAAGGTCGCTGACGAATGCCGTGTTCTGGTAGTACGCAGTTGCCTCGTCGGGGAAGCCATAGAAGCGGACAGGATCGGGCAGAGGCCAAGCCCGTCCAGTCTGCCGAACTAGATTGTAGGTCTGCGAAGAGATCTCGAACTTGCTGCCGCCGTTCTTCTTCCTCTGCAGTTTCACATCAAGCGTGGGCGCGCCATCCTTCAGCAACTCGTAGCGGAGAGACTCGACGACAGGCTGTTCGCGACTGTCAGACTGAACTGTGACGTGGAAGGCGACCTTGTCGCCCGCGTACTTCGCGTGCGAGATCGGGTCTTCGATCGCGATCGGAGACTCCAGGTTCCACTGGATCTCGACCTCCAACGGCTTCGATGTGTCGTTGTTGTGCATCGCATCGTGGTAGGTGCCGAGATCAACGCGTGTACGAGAGTCGCCAAGTTGCAGCGCCCGTTTGCGGTCAGGGGACTCAGCTGTCTGCTTCATTAGAAGCAGCAACTGAGGGATGCTGGTCTTGCCTGCACTGTTCGTGCCGAACAACACCGTCAAGGGGGCGAGCCGGATGTCGCCGGAGTCTTGCCAGGCCTTGAAGTTCCGGAATCGAAGTCGGGTGATCATGCGGCTGGTCTCAATCGAACAGGCGCCGCTGGCGCTCTTTCGGGTAGGGCTGGAGAGCTGGAGGGAGCGGCGCCTTGGACGGAGACTGCTGCTCTGCTTGGAGGAGCCTACGGTAACCCTCCTTGCGCTCGAAGTCCGAGGGCGCCGTTCCTCTACATGGGCAGCCCCAAGTAGACATCCCCACCCAACCAAGATGGCTTCGCGGTGGCCAAGCCTAGGACGGCCTCGCCGCTCGGGCCGCGTACCGTCGATGCCAGCGGCGCGGAATTCGGCCTTGTGCTGCTCGCGATCCACTCGGGTGCGATCCTGATCTAGGACGCGATGGTGCTCAGTGATGCGACGGTGATCTTCGCCAGGATGCGCAACGGTTGCTTCGCCACTCAGGCGCCGTGCACGATGTCGAGCACGTCGCCGTCCTGCACGACGTAGTCCTTGCCCTTCTCGAAGAACACGCCCTTGTCGCGCGCGCCGGGAATGCCGTTGCAGGCCACGTAGTCGCTGTAGCCAACCACTTTGGCGCGGATGAAGAACTTCTCGAAGTCGCTGTGGATGACGCCCGCTGCGGCCGGCGCCATGTCGCCAGCGTGGATCGTCCACGCCCGCACTTCCTTCTCGCCAGCCGTGAAGTAGGTGCGCAAACCGAGCAGGTGGTAGGTCGCGCGGATCAGCGAGCCGACGCCTGACTCGTCGACGCCAAGCTCCTTCAAGAAGTCCTTCGCGTCCGCTGGTTCGAGGTCGACCAGATCGCTCTCGATTTGCGCGGAGATCACCACCGCTTCGCATGCCAGGTGGCTCTTCGCGTAGTCGCGCACCTTCTGCACGTAGGGGTTGCTGTCCGCGGTCGCCAATTCGTTGTCCTTCACGTTGCACGCGAAGATCGTCGGCTTGTCGGTCAGCAGCTGAAACATCTTGGCGACGAGCTTCTCTTCGGCGTTGAGCTCCACCAGCATCGCTGGCTTGCCCTCGTTGAGGATCGGCAGCAGCTTCTGCAGCACCGGCACTTCGGCGAGTGCTTCCTTGTCACCGCGCTTGGCCTGCTTGCCTTGCTTGTCGAGGCGCTTCTCGACCGACTCGAGGTCGGCGAGCACGAGTTCGGTGGTGATGATCTCGATGTCGCGCACCGGGTCGACCGTGCCCGCCACGTGATGGATGTCGGCGTCCTCGAAGCAACGCACGACCTGCACGATCGCATCGACTTCGCGGATGTGGCTCAAGAACTTGTTGCCGAGCCCTTCGCCGGTAGCGGCACCCTTGACCAAGCCCGCGATGTCGACGAACTCGATCGTCGCCGGCACGACGACGTTGGTCTTGGCGATCTTCTGCAGCACCGGCAGCCGTTCATCGGGAACGACCACGATGCCGACGTTGGGATCGATCGTGCAGAATGGATAGTTCGCCGCCTGCGCCTTGTGCGTGCGCGTGACGGCGTTGAAGAGCGTGGACTTGCCGACGTTGGGCAGCCCGACGATGCCAGCCTTGAGAGTCATGCTTGCTGCCCGATCTGTGGAGTCACGATCTGTGGAGTCACGGCCTGAGGGATCACTTGTTCTTCACGACTTCGGCAATGGCCTTGGTCAGTGCGGGAACAATTTCGAAGGCGTCCCCGACGATGCCGAAGTCGGCGACCTTGAAGATCGGGGCGTCGGCGTCCTTGTTGATCGCGACGATCGTGCGCGCGGTGCGCATGCCCGCGAGGTGCTGGATGGCGCCGCTGATGCCGATCGCGAAGTAGAGCGGGGGGCTGACGACCTTGCCGGTCTGGCCCACCTGTTCGCTGTGCGGCCGCCAGCCCGCGTCAACCACCGCGCGCGACGCCGCGACCGCAGCGACGCCCGGGCCGAAGGCGGCGGCGAGGTCTTCGATCAGCTTGAAGTGTTGCGGTTCCTTCATGCCGCGACCGCCCGCGATCACGACCTTCGCCTCTTGCAGCGGCGTCTTGCCACCAGCCGCCGCGATGATCTCCTTGACCACCGCGAGCAAGTCGCCGCCCGGGGCCGCGAGCTTTTGCACTTCGGCGCCGCTGCCGCCGCCTGCCGCCGGGAAGTTGTTGGGACGCACCGACGCACAGAACGGCGACTTCGTGGCGCGCACGGTCATTGTCGCCTTGCCAGCGAAGACGGGCTTCTTGGCGCCGAAGGCCCCACCTTCGAACGACACCGCGACCACGTCGGTGATGATGCCGGTGTCGAGCAAGGCGGACACGCGCGGCAGCAGGTCTTTGCCCATGGCGGTGTGCGCCATCAGCACAGCCGACGCGGCGAGCGCTTTGCACTGGTCGGCAATCGCTTTCGCGTAGGCGTCGCCCGAGTAGTTGGCGAACGACGCGCCGTCGATCGCGAGGACCTTGTGCGCGCCACTCTTGCCGAGCTCGGCGCAGGCGGCATCGAGGCCCGCACCGCAGGCGATGGCTGTGACCTTGGCGCCGGACGCGGCAGCGAGCTGCAGGGCCGCGGTGATGACTTCGAATGAGGGGCGCTTGCAGACGCCACCACGAACCTCAGCAATGACGACGATGTTGCTCATGGGTGTCTCCGCGTTCCTCACAGGGCCTTGGCTTCGTTGCGCAATGCGGCGATGAGCGCCGGCACGGCGTCTGCACCGGTGCCGATGATCCTGCCAGCAGCGCGCGCCGCGGGCAGGGTCAGCGACACAATCTCCATCGCGCGCGGGCCGAGTTGGGTTGGCACTTCAACGAACGGCTTCTTCTTCGCCGCCATGATGCCCTTCAGGTTGGCGTAGCGCGGCTCGTTCAGACCCTTGTTGCAGCTGATGACGGCGGGCGTCTTGCAGGTGACGACTTCGCGCGCACCCTCGATGTCGCGCTCGGCGGTGAACACGCCGTTCTCGAGCACGAGCTTTTGCACCTCGGTCACGCACGCGAAGCCAAGCCGCGCGGCCAAGTTGGCGGGCAGTTGGTTGTTGTCCGAGTCGACCGCTTGACGGCCGCACAGCACGAGGTTGCACGGCACGGTCTTGATCCACGCCGCCAGGGCTGCCGCGGTGGAGGCCCCGTCGTAGGCCCAATCCGTGGTCAACAGCAGCACGGACTTGTCGGCGCCGCGAGCAAGGCAGTCATCGAGCTGCTTCTTCGATTCCTTGGGGCCGAGGGTGACGATCGTCACCGAACCGGCGCCGAGCTGCTCTTTGATGCGCAGCGCTTGTTCGAGGGCGTACTCGTCATAGGCGTTCAGTTCGAACTGGACGCCAGTGGGGTCGATCGACTTGCCGTCCGCGGCGATTTTGATAGCCGAGTCGGTAGCAGGAACTCGCTTGATGCAGACGACGATGTCCATGTCAACGTGGCGGGAAATGGCCCGAGGGTGTTGTTCGGAAAATGAGGGCGAGGAGTCTACCGGTGAGGTCGCTGGGCGCGACCCTGCTTTTTGGCCGGGAACGACGTTCTCGTAGGGAACGGCTTCGCCAGGCCCCTTGGCGTGGACGTCCCAGAGTTTGGGCATCCGCTAGCTGGCGCTGCGTTCGCGTAGGCTGGCACGTAGCAGGTTGCCTATGCGTCCAGCCCCCTTCGCGTTCACCGTTGCGCTGCTATCTGCCCTGCTCGAGGAACTTGTCAACTTGCAGCGGTCTGGCAGCGACGCAAAACCGTATCAGGTGAGGCAGGTCCGCGCCGTCATCACACGACACGGCCTTGGAGGTCACGAATGATGCACAAATACGAGATCATCATCTACTGGAGTGACGACGACCAAGTGTTCGTCGCCGAGGTTCCAGAGCTACCCGGATGCGCGGCGCACGGCGACACCCCGGACACTGCTCTCGCAAGCTGCGGGGAAGCCGTCGCACTGTGGATCGACACGGCCAAGGACACTGGGCGTCCTGTGCTAGTCCCAAAAGGTCGGCGACTCCGGTTGGCGTGAACGAACGCTATGGAACCAGCGGCCATGCTCGCGGGTCCGCGGAGAGCAAAGGCTCGCATGGTGTGATCGGGTTGATTCGCGGCCGACTCCGATCTGCATGACCAGCAGGGGTGTCGGCAGGCGAGGACGCACCGCGGCACTGAGGCCGTGGTGACGAACGGCACCCGCCGTCAGGGCGCGGCGCCACCAACCCGCGGCTCAGCCTTTCTTCGACTCGACCTTCTGGTGCGCGACGTCGAGCCTGAGCTTGCGTTCGGCACCATCGACGGACCAGGCGCGATGGCGCATCGTCCCGTCTTTGGCGAAGTCGAATCGCACAATGTGCGAGCCGACCTGGTCGCCTTCGTAACCCTTCAAGTCGAGTTGCAGGGCGCCGCCTTCGAGCACGGTCACATCGCCTTCGTACACACCGCCCCGGTTCGATAGCGCGAGGCAGTGCACCGCGTCGGTTCCGGTGTGGTGGTAGACGTATGCATCCAGCAGATGCTCGGGTTCGCCGTCCTTGGTGGGCCTGACCACACGCACGCAGATCGCGTCGGCAAAAGGAACCCACTCGAAGGTCGAACGCACGTGCAGGGCATCTCCTGCGAGCCACTCACCCTTGGCCTCAAAGGTGTGGCCCAACAGCGGCGCGAAGACCTTCAGGCGCGCGCAGGGTTGCGCAGCTGCACCAGTCGCGAGCGGGTGCATCGGGGTGAGCGTCGAAGAGCGCACGAAATCCCACTCGGCCAAGGGCACCAGTCCGCGAGCATCCACCGTCTCCAACAGCACTTCGTGGTACTTGTCGCGACCGTCGAAGACCCAACGCCGGCCCAGCGTGCGGCGACCGCCAGTCTGGTAGAGGTCAAAGGCGGCGGCCGCGGTATCCGCATTGAGCTGGAACGTGCCTTCCGCTACGCCTCGCCAAACGGGCTCGATCCCGAGCAGGCAGACCTGCTTGCGCCCCGGGTGCCAGTAGAAGGCCTGCACTTCGCGCCACGGTTCGCCAGCGGTCGCATTGAAGCCATGGGTCATCACGCGCAAGGAGTGCTGGCCAGGGCCCCAGTGCCAAGTGTCGATCATGCTCGTCCCGGTCGCGATCACCATGCGCCACTCGCCAGACACCATGCGCGCGAAGTTGGCCATCGGGTTCTCGACCTTGGCGGAGCTGGCGGGTGCCTGCGCCTGCACCGACTTGGCGTCCGCGGGTTCGTTCTGCGCGGCAGCACTCGCGAGCAGGGAAGCGAGGAGGGAGGCCGTGATGCAGGTTTGGCGGAGTCGCATGGTTCGGGCGCAGAACGTCCCCGAACGCGCGCTGCTCCGCAACGGCCTCGAATGTCTCGCGCGCCACGGCACTGAGGGCGTTGCTGCGAACGCCACTCGCCGTCAGGGCGCGAGCAATTGGTTGGCGGCGGCGAGATCGTCGGCGCTGCCGATGTCGAGCCAGCGGCCGTCGAGGCGCGTCGCGGTGAGTGGCATGCGGGTCGACAGCCAGGCCAGCAGATGACCGGGCGCATCAGGATTGCCGCCGGTTGCCAGGTAGGTGCGCACGAGGGTCGGCAGTTCACGCGGCAGCAAGTAGATGGCGATGGCGGACAGGTTGCTCTGCGGGTCGCTTGGCTTCTCGCGGAAGCGAACGACGCGGTCGTCGGCGAGCAGCACTTCGCTGTACTTGTTGGCGGGAACGGGAGCCGGCACTTCGCGCACGATCAGTTGCGCGCTGTTCGTCGTGGCGAAGCGTTCGACCAGGCGGCCGAGATCGAAGTCGAAGACGTTGTCGCACGCGAGCACGAGGTAGCCGTCGGGCGCGAGGTTGGTCGGTGGCGTCGCCTCCAGAGCGAGGGCAAGATCGCGCACGGCACCGAGGCGCGTTTCGTTGGTGAGCGCGCCGTCGTTGACGATGGTGAGCGGCAGCCGCGGCTGCACGCGGTTGGCCCAGGTGACGAAGTCCGCGTGAAAGCGCCCGTTCGCCACGACGACGCCATCCTCGACGCCGCCGGCCTGTTCGACCTGGCGCAGGATGCGCGTCAGCATCGGTTGGCCGCCGACTTCGAGCAGAGGCTTGGCGCGCTGCAAGGTCAGTGGGTAGAGGCGCGTCGCGAAACCCGCCGCGAGGAAGATCGCGCGCAGCCGCGGCGTTGGCGCCTGCACCGTGGGTTGCAGCGTCGTGTGGCCACGAGCGCGGCAGGCGGCATCGAGTTGGTGGCGGTGGGCGTCGTCGCGGCACGCAAACAGCACCGCCCCACCAGAGCCTGGAAACTTGCTGGCGGCTCCCAGCGAGCGCCCGAGTGCGATCAGTTCCCGATCGGCGGCAGCGATCGAGAACACCTGCGCGCGCAGATCGAAGTTGCGATCGATGCAGTGCGCGAAGGTCGTGTGGTCGCGAGCGAGCAAGGCGCGGCGGCCGGCGTCCGCGTTGGCGGCGAGTTGCGTCATCACGTCCCGCACGGCGGTGTCGCCAGCTCGCCAACGCGCGAAGATGGGGGCGTGCACATCGCCCGAACTCTGGCTGGCGATGCCGTGCCAGGCGAGCAGCAGCGGCGGCAGCAGCGACGGATCGAGGCGCTGCACGGCCGCCGCCGCGAACGGTTCGGCGAAGTCCATCGCCAGCAGCCCGGCATGAGCTTGCACCAGTCGATCAAGCGGACCGGCGCGAATGCCGAGCCGTTCATTCTCGGCGCGCCACGCCAGCTCGGCGAGGCGCGATGGCGGCAGCGGCAGGCCAAACCAGCGACTCCACCCGCGCAGGGCGGCGATCAGCAGGGCGCTCGAACCGGACAGTCCCGATTGGAATGGGATGTCGCTCGTGAACGCGAGGGTGAATGGCCGCGCCGCGGGGTCGATGCCGTGCGCAAGCAGGTCTTCGTGCAGCAAGTGCCAACCAGCGCGCAGCAGTTCGTTCGGCAGTTCTCCGGTCGTGACGGTGTCGGTCAGCGTGATGTGCGCTGCGAGCTCGGCGACGGCAAAGCCGAGGCCCTTGCCGCCGTAGATATCGGACGGGTTGCCGAGCAGGCCGACGCGAGCGTGGGCGCTGGCGGTGAGTGAGGGCATCGCGCGCAAGATACCGGCGTGGTCGTGCTCGCGGCAGGCGCGACCCGCGGCGTCACGTCGACCCTGCTCAAGTTGCTGTTGCTGCCCGCGCTTTACTTCGCGTTCGGACGTTCAACTGGCTAGGAACGCCGCCCGTTGTTTGCTCATCTCCTCGGGATGAACCGTTCACTGCGCATCGCCATCGTCGGCACTGGGTTCTTGGCGCGCACGCGGGCTCGCTGTTGGCGGCGGGTGCATGGCGTGACGGTTGAAGTGGTGGTGGCGGCGCGCGATCGGACCAAGGCCGAAGCGTTTGCGCGGGCCAACGGCTGCGCGCAGGCGGCCTCGATCGAGGCAGTGCTCGCCGATGCCAACCTGCACCTCGTCGATTTGTGCGTTCCCAATCGGGCCCATCGCGAACTCGCGGAACGTGCCGCGGCGGCCGGCAAGCACGTGCTGTGCACCAAGCCGTTGACCGCATTCTGGGGTCAGGGGCTGGCGGTAGGAGCCACGGCCGAAGCGGTGGCGGCGACGGCGCGCACCACGATGTTGGCTCGCGCGGTCGAAGATGCGGAGGCGATGGTCGATGCCTGTGCGAAGGGCGGCGTGCGGTTGTTGTACGGCGAGAACTGGCTGTTTGCGCCGACGGTGCGACGGGCCGCGGCACTGGGGGCAGCGGCCAAGGGTGTGATCTTGGAAATGCGCGGCTGGGAGAGCCACTCGGGGTCGCATTCTGCCTACGCGAAGGATTGGCGGCATGCGGGTGGTGGCGCCTTGCTGCGGCTTGGTGCGCACCCGATTGGGGCGATGCTGTGGCTCAAGCAGCGCGAAGGGTTGCAGCGTCGCGGCGTGGCGACGTCGGTCGTCGCGGTGACGGCCGAAGTAGCGGATCTGACCAAGGCACTCGGCGCGGGTGCTGTGTGCGAAGTCGCGACCGGCTGGAACGGCGTTGAGAACTGGGGCAGTTGTGTGCTGCACTTCGACGATGGTTCGCGCGGGGTCGCCTGCGGTTCGGACACGATGCTCGGCGGCATGCAGAGTCACCTGACGATTCTCGCGAGTGACCATCGGTTGGAATGTGCGCTGTCGCCAGTCGACACGCTGCGTGCATACGCGCCGCGCGAAGGTGCCTTCGGCGACGAATACGTGATGGAGAAGGTGCACGGGCAGGCCGGTTGGTCGACGCCGATTCCTGACGAGGATGAGAGCTCTGGGCAGCAGGGGCTGGTGCAGGCGGTGGCGGATGAGTTGGCGGGTGGGGCCCAAAGTGGTGCCGATGGGCAGCTCGGACTGGAGGTCGTGCGCGTGGTCTACTCGGCGTACGTCAGTGCCGCCGAAGGTCGTCGGGTTGCCATTGCCCGGTGACGGGACGTCGACATCGCTCTGATCACGCCAGCAGTTGGCGAACGACCGTGCCGGCGACGTCGGTCAAGCGGTAGTCGCGGCCCTGGAAGCGATGCACGAGGCGTTCGTGGTCGAGGCCGAGCAAGTGCAGCATGGTGGCGTGCAGATCGTTCACGTGCACCGGCTGCTCGGTGATGTGGTAGCCGAGTTCGTCCGTGGCGCCGATCGTGGTGCCGGGGCGAATGCCGGCGCCAGCGAGCCAGATGGTGAACGCCTTGGCGTGGTGGTCGCGGCCAAGGAACTTCGGGTCGCGCACTTCCTGCATCGGCGTGCGGCCGAATTCGCCGCCCCACACGACCAGCGTCTCGTCGAGCAGGCCGCGGCGTTCGAGGTCGAGCACGAGTGCGGTGGCGGCACGATCGGTTTGCCCGCACATCTTGGGCAGGCCGTGGCTGAGGTCGTCGCTCTGGTCGCTGCCGTGATGATCCCAACCGCGGTGGTAGAGCTGCACGAAGCGCACGCCGCGTTCCACCATGCGCCGCGCCAACAAGCAGTTGTTGGCGAACGAGTTCTTGCCGGGCTCGGTGCCGTAGAGCGCGTGCACTTCGGCGGGCTCGTTTTGCACGTCGACCAGTTCGGGCACGCTGGCTTGCATGCGATAGCCGAGTTCGTAGGCGGCGATGCGGGTCGCGATTTCGGGATCACCGAGCGCTTGCAGGCGCAATCGATTGAGGTCACAGACGAGGTCGATGGAGCGACCGCGGGCACTGCGATCGACACCGTCGGGGTTGCGCACGTTCGGCACTGGCTCGCCCTTCGTGCGCAGCTCGATGCCCTGATGGTTCGTCGGCAGGAAGCCACTCGACCACAGCGCGGCGCCAGCACCGGGATCGATCTTGCCGGAGACGAGCACGACGAAGCCGGGCAGATCCACAGCCGCACTACCGAGTCCGTAATGCACCCACGAACCGCAGCTCGGCCGACCAACGACGGCGTGCCCGGTGTTCATGAACACCTGCGCGGGGCCGTGGTTGAACTGCTCGGTGTGCATCGACTTCACGAACGCGAGCTTGTCGACGATCGTCGCGAGATGGGGCAGCAGCTCAGAGACCGGCGCCCCGCATTGGCCGCGCGGTGCGAACGCAAAAGGCGAGGCGAGCAGATGTGGCTTGCCCTTCAAGAACGCGAAGCGTTGGCCGGCGATCAGTTCCTCGGGCACGGGCTTGCCGTCGTGGCGATGCAGCGCGGGCTTGGGCTCGAACAAATCCAGTTGTGACGGCGCACCAGACATGAACAACCAGATCACGTTCTTGGCGCGCGGTGCGAAGTGCGTGCGGGACCGCGGTTCGCCAGCGAGCAGCGCCGAGAGTGCGATCGGGCCGAGTCCGAGTTGCGTCAAGAACTGTCGCCGCGTCCCCAGCAATGGCTCGATGGGACCGTTCATCGCGACAGCGCCTCGTCGAGATTGAGCAGGGCGTTGGCGAGCAGCGGCCAGCGCAACTCGGCGGACTCGGCGTGCAGTGCGGCGAGCAGCAGGTCGAGTTCCACGGCATCGGGAGTGCGCGAAGTGCAGAGGCGAAATCCGACCGCCAGGCGCGCACGGTCCTCGCCGCTCGCGGTCGCAAGCAACTGGCCGAGCGCCTTGGCCGCCTCCCAGGCGGCGGGATCGTTGAGGCCGGTCAAGGCTTGCAGTGGCGTGTTGGTGCGTTGGCGCATCACCGTGCACTGCTCGCGCGAGGGCGCGTCGAACACCGCGAACTGCACGAACGTCGCCGTGCGCTGCCAGAACGTGTAGAGGCCACGCCGATGGCGAGCGTCGCCGTCACTTGGCCGCCAGCGCAGGTCGGCCTTGTTGATCGGTACGACGCCACTGATGTCGGCTTGCAGCGGGAACACACTCGGGCCGCCGATGGTCGGCGACAGCAGGCCACTCGCCGCCAATTGCAGATCGCGCACCTGCTCGGCGGGCAAGCGAACGCGCGCGCCGCGGGCGAGCCAGCGATTCTGCGGGTCGCGTTCGCGATCGGTGTCCGGCATCGCGCTATCTCGTCGGTAGGTCGCCGACAACACGATCGTGCGCAGCAGAGCTTTCTGCGACCAGCCGAGGCGCACGAACTCGGTGGCGAGCCAGTCGAGCAGCTGTGGGTGATCGACGGGCGGCGCTTGCAGGCCGAAGTCTTCTGGCGTCGCTACGAGAGGTCGACCGAACAGATGGCTCCACAGCCGATTCGCATGCACACGTGCGGTGAGCGGGTGATCAGGTTGCACCAACCAGCGCGCCAGGCCCAGCCGGTTCTTCGGTGCGCCTGTCGGCCATGCTGGGCCGAGTGCGGCCGGCACGCCAGCCGCCACCGTGTCGCCGCGTGCATCGAAGGCGCCGCGCACCCGCAGTGCGGTCGTCGCGGGCACGTCGTCACGTTCGCGCAGGATGAGTGTGCTGTCGACCGTCGCCGCCGCCAGCTCCTTCTGGGCCGTCGCGAGTTCCGCGGCTGGCGCGTTGGCGTCGACGAGTTGTTGCACACGGCTGCGCAACGCTTCGCGGCGAGCGGCCTGCGCCGCCGTCGGCAGCTCGAGCGGCACTTCCGCCGCCGGTTCGAAGAACGCGACCATGGCGTAGAAGTCGCGCTGCGAGATCGGGTCGAACTTGTGGTCGTGGCACTGCGCGCAATGCAACGTGCTGCCAAGCCACACGGTCGCGGTCGTGCTGGCGCGGTCGAGCAGTCGTTCCCACCGGGCTTCGTCGGGATCGACGCCGCCTTCGTCGTTCAGCATGGTGTTGCGGTGAAAGCCCGTCGCGATCAAGCCTTCGGCGCCCGCGTCAGGCAGCAGATCGCCCGCGAGTTGCAGCACCGTGAACTGATCGAACGGCAGGTCGCGATTGAGCGCGTCGATCACCCAGTCGCGATACTTCCACAGGCTGCGCGGCCCGTCGAAGTTGAAGCCGTTGGTGTCGGCGTAGCGCGCCAGATCGAGCCACGGCGTGGCCCAGCGTTCCCCGTAGTGTGGCGAGGCCAGCAGGCGGTCGACGACGCGCTCGTAGGCTCCTGGCGCGACGTCGGCGAGGAATGCTTCCAGTTGCGCGATCGTCGGCGGCAGTCCAATGAGGTCGAAGGACACTCGACGCAGCAACGTCGCGCGATCGGCTTCGACTGTCGGTGCGAGCCCTTCCCGGGTGATGGCTGCCAGCACGAACGCATCGATCGCTGCCGCCTCGCCGGCCTGCGGCTCTGGCCGCACCGGCGCCGTGTAGGCCCAGTGTGGGCGCGGCGCCGCCGGTGGCTCGCCTTGGGGGGCGACGGCGACGAGAGCGAGCAGGGACCACATGCGTGGTCACGAATACTCGGCGTCGGCGATGTGGGCCACCTCGGACCTGTCACCTTGTCGTCGGATCGTTGCTACCAGCTCTGCATCAGCTTCGCGCGCGTGGCTTCGGTGTACTCGCCAGGGAAGGCGACCGTCTTGCCCGTGAGCTTCTTCAGCGCTGCGTGCACGCCGTTGGCCAAGCCTTCGCACATGCGCTGCTCGGTTGCCGCGTCCTCGCCGACCGGCACTGCCGGGTAACACTTCGCGAGCACCTCGACGGCGGCGGCCTTCGCCTTGGGGATGCGTTCGCCGAGGTCAGCTGTGGCTTGGATCGATGTCATCGTCAGGCCGTTGCGATACTGACCGCTGGCGGCGAACGGTTCGAGCACGGGCAGTGACGTCGCATCGCCACAACGCGCGAGGGCCTTCACCGCCCGCATGCGCAGCACGTTGGGGTTCTCACTCTTGCCGGGATCGCGCACGAGGCCGTGCAACAGGTCCTTCGCTTCGATGTCGCCGTGCGTCGCCAACGCGTCGCAGACGAGGCCGCGGATCTGGTCATTGGGGGTCGTCAGCAGCCACGCACTCGCCTTGGCGAGCACGGCAGGTGACTTCTTGGCGATCGTCTGCAGCGCGCGAAAGGCGACGACGCGATCTTCGTGCTTGAGGTGCTTCTGCGCCGCGGCCACGTCCTTGCCCTTCTCCAGCGAGTTGGCGAGCGCATCGAAGGTCGCGAACTGCTCGACGCTGGGCTTGAGTTCGCCGGCTGTGATGCGCGTCGCTTTCACGGCGGCGCCAAAGGACGACAAGTTGCGCCCGGTGTCAGCAACCTTGGTCAGCGTGAACGGATCGACGAGGAAGTGCTGCGGCCACGAACTGATGCCAAAGCGAATGGCCACGCGTTCGGCGGCGCGGTCCTCTTCACTCTGCGAGAAGTCCTGGAAGAGGTACATCCAGACGACGCTGTCGTACTGCGCGGCCAGCTCTTTGGTGGAGAGGAGACCCCTCTCCATGACGACGCAGTGTGGTCAATACGTCTTCGTCGAGTAGACGAAGATCGGCTTCTGCTCGGCGATCGCCGTGGCGCGGGCGGCGACGAAGTCGGTGACCCACGGGGGGCCCGCTGGCGGCGACTTGCTCGAATGCGCGTCGTTGGCTTGGGCGGACAGGCCAGAACCGACAACGAAGAAGAGGGCGGCGATCGTCGTGATGCGCATGCGCCGACGATAGCAAGCGCGCGCCTACTCAGTGGAAGGTGATCGTGCGCTGGCGAAAGTCAGTCGCTGCGGCCGCGCCTGCCCGCCCATCGACGGTGACTGAAGTCACCGCCACGCGAACGCACTCGGCGGCAAGCAGCACGCCAGCGAGCACCCAGCCGAGACGCCGAGCGTTGGCATCACCCAGCACGGTTTGCGCATAGGCCACCAGTCCGATCGCGAGGGCTGGCACACACAAGGCACCGTGGCGCGCGTAACCAAAGTAGACGGCCACCACGATCACCTTCGTCAGCGTGAACGCCAACAGCGGCCACAGCGTGCGGTTCTCACGCAGTCGCCAAAGGCCGAGCAGGGCAATGCCCAGCACGAGCACGCGCCACAGCGTCGCCCACACACCGGTCGCCGCGACCAGATCGACCTGGCGCCGTTCCCCGGACAAGCCGATCGGGAAGGCGTAGCCACCGAGGCCGCCGGTGGCCCCTTCGACGGCGTGCCACAGTTTCTTGGCGACGCGCGCCGCCGCCGCCAGTGGATCGTTGGTGAGTTCGGCCAAACCGCGTTGCGTGCCGTTCACGATCAGGTCGAGATGCGGCGGGTAGCCAAACACGATGGTGCCACCGCGCGGCAGCACGTTGCGTAGACCCGGCGGGTAGCGGTGATCGCCGCCGGTCAGCGGCGGCGCGCGATCGAGCCCAGCCGCTGAGAAACCGCCCGCCGCTTCGGGTGTGTTGGCGAGAAAGAAGTTGAGGCCGCCGTAGAGCGCGATCCACGCATGCGGCAGCGGTTGTGGCCACACGCCGTAGGCCTCGCGCACGATCGCGAGATCGGCGGTGCGAACGCGCGTGCCGCCGCGCACGCGCACGGTGTCGCTGACGAAACCGAAGACTGGCAGCTGTTGGAAAGCCGGCAATGCCTGCACCGCCGCGATCGCCTCTGCATCCCACGGCATGGTGGCGGGTGGTGCGAGCTGGGTCGGCGATGGTCCGTGGTTGAACGCGTCGACGAGTCGGTTGGCATGCCATTGCCACGGCGCGAGCACCGCCGCCATCGCGATCGCGAAGGCCAGCAGCACGCGCCACGAAGCACCGGCGGTCCGCGCGAGCATCATCAGCACGACGACAGTCAGCATGTGCTCGGCGCGCAACAGGCACAGCAGGCCGTGCAGGATGCCGAGGCCGAGTGCCGTGCCATACGCGCGCGGCTGCGACCAGCGGGTCTGCGCGAGCAACGCGAGCAACACCAAGAACAGATACAGCCCTTCGACGTGCAGGCCGCTGCCGAGCAGCAGCAGATTGCTCGAGCCTGCACACAACAGCGCGGCGCCGAACGCGAGCTGTGGCGAGACCTTCGTGCGCAGCAACAGCCACAGGGCCGGGGCCGTCGCCGCACCGACGAGCGTGAACAAGAAGCGCACGGGGCCGACGGTCAGCGCGTCGCCGTTCCACAGCAACGCCACGAGCCATTGCATTGCCGGTGGCCGCAGGGGCAGCTGCAGCAGCAAGTGGTTGCCGGCGGCGTTGGTGGTGGCTGCGACGTTGGCGCGCGCGATCTCCTGCCACACCGGCGCATCGCCTTGCAACCCGACATGCCAGCCGACGCCGCCATCGCTGGTGGCGAACTGAAACAAGAGGCGAAGTGCGAGGCCAAACGCGAACAACACGAGAACGGGCACGCGGCGCATGCTACGGAACGCGACCCGTGGCTGCTAACTGCCCCAGTGCGGCGGCGGCGTATCGTGCGGTTCGATCGCATCGTTCGCATCGTTCGAGCGCGCGCGCTTCTGCTGCTGGACCAGCGCTGCGAAGTTGGTCTGCAGGAAGTCGATGCGCTTCTGCTGCGCCGCGAGCTCGTCGCTCAGCAGGTCGACAGTGTGTTCGAGCATCGCGACCTTGCTCTCGAGTTCGATGAGGGAGTTTGACATGTCACTTCGGAGCGACCAGCCCCTGGCCGCGCGACAGCAGGAACGCCATCAGGTTGCGCAGCTCGGTCGGGCTGAGCCGGTCGACGAGGTCGGCTGGCATCGGTGAGAGCTTCGATGGTTCGACCGTGGCGACGTCGGCGACCGGGATGTGCAGAGGCACTGCGTCGGCGACCGCGGGCACCACTTCCCAGCTCGCTGCCCCTTCGTGCTGCACCTTGGTGGCGCGGCCGAACACCGAGCTGCCATCGCGCTTGGTCACGACCGATCCCGAGTACTGGTCGCTGATCACCTTGCTCGGGTCGAGGATCGCTTCGAGCACGTCGGCGGCGGTGAACTTGTTGCCGAGGCTCGTGAGGTCGGGGCCGTGGTTGCCGCCTTCACCAGCAAAGTAGTGGCACGAAGCGCAGCCGATCGCGTGAAACAGGTTGTGGCCGGCCGCGAGGTCGGCGTCGGCGAAGCCATTCTTCATGCGGGCGTCGGCGTCAGCGAGCTGCCAGTCGCGGCCCGGTCCCTTCGGCGGTGTGCTCAAGAACTTCGGCAGGTCGGCCTTGGCCTTGCCGACGAGGTCCGCTAGTGCGTGCTGCTCGGCTGTGCTGCACGCGGCCCAGCCTTCGTCGATGAACGCCTTCAGGTAGCCGTCGTAGGAAGCGTTGCCCTTGCACTTGCGCGCTTGCCCGAGGAACGCGAAGTACGCGCGCCGTTGGTCGAGCGTCCAACCGTGCTTGACGGTGCGCAGCGCGTTGGCGATCGCGATCTGCGCCGTCGGCGGCATGTTCGCCAGCATCTTGTTGATGACGCCGCCGTAGTTCGCGTTGCGCGTCGCTACCTCGGTCCACGACGGTGGTACTTGTGGGCGCAGCGGCGACAGCATCGGCACGGCCTTGGCGAGGAAGTCCGGCGCATCGACGTAGGCGAGCAGCTCGGCCAGTTCGGCGTCGACGCGGTCGTCGTTAGCCGGGAACAGTGGCAGCAGGCGCTGCGCGAGCTGCGTGTGCTGGGCGGGGTTCGACGGGCCCAGGCGCAGCAGCGCCAGCGCGTGGGTGCGCAGCCACCAGATGCGGTGTTCGAGTGTCAGGTCCGCGAACGTGAACTTGCCGAGCGCGTCGAGCAGCGGCTGCAGATCGATCTGCTCGCCGCTGCGAGCGAGTGCCAACAGGCCCATCAGCGACGCACCCGGCTGGCCCGGCAGCGCGGCGAGCGCGCGATGTCGCCAGGTGACTGGGGGCTGCGACTCGATGGTGGTGCGCGCGGCGGTCGACACCGCGTCACGGCGCCCCAGTTGTGCGAACGCCGCCGCGATCGCGGCCTCGTCGATGCGGCCGTGCCCCGATTCAAACTTGGCGAGCTGCGCCAACGCCGTCGGGTTGCTGGCGGTCACGGACGAGACGCTCGGGTTGCGCACCATCAGCAGCGTCGATGGAATGCCGCGCCCGCCGGTCAGCACGAAGCAAGAATCGCCAGCCGCAACGATGTCGGCCACCGGCAGCGGTACGCCCGTCAACTGCGTCGACAGCGCGCCCTCGAGGCCACCCTGGCCGTCCTTCGCGCCAAAGCCGTAGACGGTGCCGAACGTCCAATCGAGCGCGAGCACTTCGTTGCCGATCGCGACGAGTCCCGTTGGCGAACCCGGGCCGACGTCAGCGAGAGCAGGAGGCGCTTCGGGATAGTCCGTGGGCCACGTCGAGGTGCCACTGCGCCAGCCGTAGTCGACGCCACTGAGCACTTGGTAGAGCCGCGTCGGTCGGTACCACGGCAAGCCCATGTCCCATTCCATGTCGGAGTCGTAGGTCACGATGGCGCCGTTCGCGAGCACCGCCATGTCGTAGGCGTTGCGGAAGCCGCAGCAGTACATCTCCCAGCGCTTGCCCTCGGGATCGACCAGACAGACGTATCCACCCGGCGCCTTGATGCCGACCGCGTGCCCGTTCGGATCTTCGATCTTCTGCATCAGTCGGTCTTCGCCCCAGTTGGTCGGCACGCGGCTCCCCGCGAGCTCAGGCACCTTGGTGTGGTTGCCGCACATCACCAGCAGGTTCTCGCCGTCCGGCGCGGGAACGATCGCATGCGGGCCGTGTTCGCCACTGCCCTCGAGCGCGCGCAGCAGTTCGACCTTGTCGAGCTGGTCGTCGCCATTCGTGTCGGTGACGCGGTAGAGCCCCGATTGGCGCCCGTTGACGGACGCGTAGAGGGCGCCGCGGAACCAGCACAAGCCATGGCAGCCGCCGAGATCGACGTCGATGCGTTCGGTTGTCGTCACGGCACCGACGCCCTTGGCTGGCACGATGCGGTAGAGCCCGCGTGCTTGGTCGCTCGCATAGAGGCGGCCTTTGTCGTCGACGGCCAAACAGACCCACGAACCATAGGCGCGCGGCACCGACAGCAACTTCACCGCATCAGCGGCCATCGGCCCCGACAGGCCAACGGCCGGCACTGCCACCTGCGGCGCATCGGCTGGCGCTGACGAACCGAACGCGTCCTCGCCCAGCGCACCAGTCCACGGCGCGTCCGGCGCCCCGAGCGCGGCGAGCACCTTGACGGGTTGCCATTTCGTGGCGTCGAAGGCCGCCGCGTCCCAACCGTCCGGGTCGTCGTTGTGGCAGCGCCAGCTCGCGTCCGTCACGATCTCGCCGGCCTCACCCTTGCCGTCCTTGCTACTCCACGACAGCGACAGCACGAGTCCGGCCGGCCCACCTTCGTTCGTACCGTGAACGGCGATCACGTTGTCGCCGGCGCGCAGCAGCCTGCCGACGTTGGCGAAGGCTGGCACTTCCCACTCGTCTCGCTCGATCACCCGCTGGCCGTTGACGTAGACGCGGCTGCGGTTGTCGCACGACACCGCCAGGCGCGCCGTATCGGGAACTGCCGCGAGCGCGAACGTGCGACGGAAGAACACCTCCTCAGTCGCCTGCGGCGAAGCGTCCCAGATCCACTGCGGCGTGGCCCACTTCAGCCCTGCCGCGCGCTGCTTGTCGGCGGCGAGCAGACTGGCGACGACTGGCGGCAGCACCTTGGCGAGCTCTTCCTTCGGCAGTCGGGTCAGTTGCAGGTTGCGGAACGACACCGTCATCTCCGACCCCGCGTGTGTCTGCAATGCGAGCACGCCCTCGCGCGGCGCCGTCGCCGCATCGTCCTGCACGACCGCGACGACCACACCATCGATCTCATGCCACATCAAGTTGCCGCGCGCGACGATGTGCAGCGCATGCCAATGGGTGAGATCGCGGGCCTCGGGCTTGCCGAGCGTGCCGACGACGCGCACGGCGCCTGCCTGATCGCGCGCGACGAACTGGCCGTTCTTGCACAGGATGCCAGCGCCCCGCTCCTCATACAGCATGCCCAAGTACTCAGCGGCTGGATGCACGTCGCACTGGTAGCCCCCGCAGCTGAACGTGCCGCTTGTGAGCACACGGCTGCGGTATTGCACGCCGCTGTTGTTGTCGCCGACGAGTTTGACCTCGGCGCGCAGTTCAAAATCGGCGACGTCGCCGCCTTCCCAGATCAAGAACGTGTTGGCGGCGATCTTGTGACCGACCGTCGAGCCGGTGATGCAGCCATCGCGCACGCTCCAAACCTTGGCATCGCCGCGCCATCCTTGCAGCGTCTTGCCGTCGAACAGTTCTTGCGGCCCGGCGGGCGCCTGGGCAAACAGCAGCGGGGTGAACAAGGACACAACGAGGGCGCGATGCATGGCGCGCAGTCTCGCCGCTGGCAGCCACGTGTCACTAGCGAGGGCAGCGGAACCGCAGCCATTTCACCGCGCCGCTGGTGTCAAGTGGGCCCCGCGGGGACCGCCGCTCGAACGCACCGCAGTCCGTGAACCCGAAGAAGCCCGCCCCGGCCGTCGACGAGCAGCCGCGCCGATATCAACGACGCATCAGCGCAGGCGACGAAGACGCGCACGCGTCACAAAGAGGTCCACGGGATCGCGAGCACACGGTCGTGAATCTGCATCGGACGCGGGCATCGACACACGACTAAACCCTGCTTGGCGGTCGGCACTTCTGCGAGGAACGTGAGCAAGTGGCGGCAATCCGAGGCGGTTGGCCGTTCCGTCCACTTGACCTCAATGGGAACGACCTTGTTGCCGAGGTCGATGACGTAATCCACCTCCGCGCCGTCCTTGGTGCGCAAGTAGTGGAGTGTGCCCTTGCCTGCGTACTGCAACCGCTTCCACAGTTCGATGCCGACCCACTGCTCGAAGATCGGTCCTGGGTTGGCTTCGACCGTGGTCCGCGAGACTTGCAACCCAGCGGCGGCGTGACGAACACCGATGTCGAACATCATGAACCGTGGTGTGGACAGCACGCCCTTGCGTGGACTGCGCGACCAGGCCGGGACCTGGAACCCGACGAACATGTCCTCGAGCAGCTGGTAGTAGCTCTTGACCGTGGGTTGCGAGATGCCGGCATCGCGCGAGATCGCCGCATGGTTGACGATCTGTCCGGACTCCAACGCAGCCAGATGCAAGAACCGCAGGAACGCGGCCCAGTCGCGCACGAGGGCTTCGCGGCGGATCTCCTCTTCCAAGTGGGTGATCGCATAGCTGCGCAGCAATTGACTTCGATCTTGTTCGGGAGCAACGGCGATGCCAGGCAGTTCGCCGTACACGAGTCGCGTCATCAGATCGGCGGCAGCGAACGGTCTCGTAGGGGGGCGTCGCCAACGTAAGGCGACAGTCGGCTTCTGGGCAGGCTCGGGAGCTGGCTTTGGCGCGCGCTCGGTCATCGTCAGCGGGAACAGGCGATGCATCATGCTGCGGCCGGGTAGCAGGTTGGTGCCCGACGTCCGCAGCTTTCTGGACGAACTGCCGCAAAGCACGAAACGCCAGCGCCGCCGATCCTGGTCGTAGAGGTGTTGCACGGCATCGAACAAGGCGGGCACGTTCTGGGCTTCGTCGACGAATACAAACGAGGGCCCGCGGCGCTTTGGCAGGGCGCGGCATTCGGCGATGAAGGTGCTGGGGTCCGATTCGTACCGGCGGCGATCGCCGGGCTCGGCCAGATCGATGGCGAAGGTTGCAGGCGGCATCACGCTTTGTAGCAAGGTCGACTTGCCGGTCTGCCGGGCTCCGAACACGATGTGCACGTAGGGTCGTTGCAGTCGCCTCGCAATCTCGTCCTGGAACCAACGATCGTGCATTGTTGCGATGGTAGCTAGACGAGGAATCTAAAGTGCACTTTAGATGCCTCGTCTTTTTGCAAAGTGCACTTTAGATTCCTCGTCGGCCGGACCAGCGTCAGTCAGCGCCGCCGCGACGCGCCTTGAAAGATCTTCACGTCGTCCCGCAGTTGCATGGTGTCGCCGCCGTCGTTGGCGAACGTCGAACTGGCCGTGGCGCGGGTCGCCCACATCGAACCTTCGGGGCCGACCAGTTCGACCGCGTCGATCTCGTTCCAACCCAGTGTGCGGTCGGTGTCGAGCACGAGGCGGATCGTGCGGATGGGGCTCGCGGTGAGCGGGAACGTGAGCACGAGCGGCGAGGCCCCGGCGATGGGGGGGCCGCGCCACAACGAGAACCAGATGCCGTCGGCGCCGCGCGCGCGCACTTCGACGACGGCGCCGGTCGCGTTCACCTCGAAGATGCGCACGGCCGAGGCGCGCATCGCCGACGGGTAGGTGAGCTGCAGCCACTGCAATCCCATCTCCGGGCTCTTCGGCGCCCAAGCGTTCGGGTCGTCGCGGCGCGGATCGGCATCGGGGGCGCCCGTGGCCTTCGCCGGGCTCCAGCTGGCGGCGGTGTTGCCGGCAGCGGCGATGCCGAGCGCCGCCAGCACCGCGGCGTCCTGCTCGTGTGGGCGCCACCGTTCCACCAGCGCGTCGAAGCCGGGTTCGTCGAACTCGCCCACCTTGCGCGCGGCGGCGAGGCGCACCGGTTGTTCGCCACCGCTCGCGGTCGTCAGCAGTTCCAGAGCTGGTCGGCTGTCGGCGCCGGTCAGGGCGCGCACCAGCAATTGCCGCAGGCCGTCGTCCTGCGCTTGCAGAAACAGTTGCAGCAGAATCGCATTGGCGTCGTCGGCGGCGAGTTCGACCAGCAGGGTGAGGGCCTGCGCGCGCACCGGATCGCTGCACTGCAGCACCAGCGCTTGCAACGCGGGTACGGCACGCGGCGAAGCGATGCGAGCGAGCGCCGCCAGGGCCGCTTGCGCCAGTTCCAGTTCGGCCGGTGGCCCCACCGCTGCAAGCAGGGCGTCGATCACGTCAGGCACCTCCGCGAAGCGGCGCTTGCCGAGCATCGCCGCGAGCGTCCGGCGCAGCGCCGCGGGCCGGTGACCGTCGCGCACCAGTTCTGCGATCGGCAGGCACAACGGCACCGCGTGCGCTTCCACCGCGAGCCGGTAGTACTCGCTGCCCTGGCCATCGTCAGCGAACGACAGCACGTAGCTCGCGAGGTAGTCGCGGGGATCGGTGGCCGGGCCAGTTCCGGTCGGCGCCGGTGCATCGAGCGCCAGCGCGTTGCGGCGCTCGCCGGCAGCGGTGGCCGGGACCGTGAGCGCGAACTCCAGTCGGCGCTGCAGTTCCGTCACCTGCGCCCGCAGCTGCGCGAGTTCCTGCGCATCGGCGATCGGACCAGGGTCGGGCCGTAGCAGCGGTTCCTGCCACGCCAACGCCAGCGCCAGCACGCTGCACAGCAGGGAAATGGCGCACACACCGGCGAGTACTGGCGACTTCATGGCGGCCTCCGCGCCGCACTCTATCCGCGCCAGCGCTGCCTGAAGCAG
>CANEYR010000014.1 GCA_947444055.1 Planctomycetota bacterium | reverse complement strand
GATTTCGCCGACGAGGCTCTGGAACTCTTCGTCCAGCGTTTCCTTGTCAGCGCCGCTGACCGAGCCGTTGCTCGATTGGATCGACAGCTCACGCAAGCGCGTCAGGATGGAGCTCACTTCGTTGAGCGCACCTTCCGCGGTCTGCACGAAGGAGATGCCATCGTTGGCGTTGCGCTTGCTCTGTTCGAGCGAGCGGACCTGCGAACGCAGGCGCTCGCTGATGGCGAGACCGGCGGCGTCGTCGGCAGCGGTCGAGATGCGCAAGCCGGTTGACAGCTTGCGGAAGTTCCCACTCAGGCGCTCGGTGACCGTCGACAGGTTCCGCTGCGCGTTGATGGAGGTGACGTTGGTGTTGACTCGTAGACCCATGATTCTCCGAAGTTGATGCTCGCCTGGGCGGCGTTGCTGTTGGGTCATTCTCCGGCTGGACTGTCGCATCCTTGAGTCACGGTGGCCCGCGCGCGGCCAATCCGCTGCTTTTTTTGGCAACTGACCAAAAGGTCAACGGCGAGAAGTGCCGAAAAGCCCCATGGCAACGTGATCCACCGCTCGCGGCAGCTCCCTCCCGAGGCTGCCGCGAAACCGCACACAAGGTCGGCACATGAAGAACCTCAGCTTCCCCGGACTCCCCCGCGTCTTGATTGTTGACGACGAAGACGGCGTGCGCGAAGGCTTGCGCACCATCCTGCAACGTGAGGGCCTGCACGTCGAAAGTGCTGGCTCTGCCGAAGAAGGTGTGCGGCGCATTGAGAGCCGCGCCTTCGACATCGTCTTCCTCGACCTCAATCTGCCCGGTGCCGACGGCCTGTCGATGCTGGCGCGCTTCCGTCGCGGCACCCCGCCGGCCGACATCCTGATCCTGACCGGCTACGGCACCGTCGCCAACACCGTCGAGGCGATGCGCAAGGGTGCTGCCGATGTCATCGAGAAGCCGTTCTCCGGTGACCGCATCCTGGCGATCGTGCGGCGCGTGCTGGAGACACGGCAGCTCAAGAACGAGCTGACGTGGCTGCAGGACCGCGTGCGCGAGTTGACGTCGACCGAACTGGTTGGTCTGTCGCCGGCAATCCGCGAAGTGCAAACGCGCATCGACCAAGTCGCGCACGCGCCAGACACCACGGTGCTCATCACTGGCCAGAGCGGCACTGGCAAGGAGCTGGTCGCCCGCTGCATCCACGAGCGCAGCTCCCGGCGGCATGGCCCGTTCGTCGCGATCAACTGTGCGGCGCTGACCGAAGCCCTGCTCGAGGCCGAACTGTTTGGCTACGAGCCGGGTGCCTTCACCGGCGCTTCGCGTGAAGGCAAGGACGGCCTGTTCGCGGTGGCGTCAGGCGGCACGCTGTTCCTCGATGAGATCGGCGAGATGGAGCCGACCCTGCAGGCAAAGCTGTTGCGTGTGCTGCAAGAGCGCACCTTCCGGCGCGTCGGCGGTGTCCAGGACGTGCCGGCCGACGTCCGCATCGTCACCAGCACCAACCGCGATCTGCGCCAGATGGTGCAGACGGGCGGCTTCCGCGAAGACCTGTTCTATCGCCTCAACGTGATGACGGTGCACGTGCCGCCGCTGCGCGAACGCGCCGCCGACATCCCCCTGCTGTCGCACTTCTTCCTCGATCAGATCGGCCGCCAGATGGGCAAGGCTCTCTCCGGCTTCACCGAGGAGTCGATGGAGACGCTGTGCGAATACGGCTGGCCTGGCAACGTGCGCGAGCTGCGCAACGCCGTCGAACACGCCTGCATCGTTTGTCCAAGCGGCATGATCGACGAGATCCACCTGCCGAAGTTCACCGGCGGCGCACCGGACGGCAGTGACGAGATCGATCGCACGGCGCTGGTACTCGATGGCAACGATCGCTCGATCCGTTCGCTGGAGTCGCAACTGGTGTCGAAGGTGCTCGACGACACGCAATGGAACATCAGTCGGGCGGCGGCGATCCTCGGGATCAACCGCACGACGCTCTACAACAAGATCCGTCTCTACGAGCTGGGCAAGCGGCCGCTGCGCTCCAGGGTGGTCGTGTGAAAGCCGTCGCTGCCGACCGGCTGCCGGGGTTGCTCGGTCATGAGCTGCGCAACCCGCTCGCGTCGGCGATGACCGGCGCGATGCTGGCGCGCGAGATGGTGGACGCCGACGACCCCCGCGCGGCCGTGCTCGATGTCGTGCTGCGCGATCTCGACCGTATCACCGAACTGACTGATGGCTGGCTCGCGTTGGCGCGCGCTGGTTCGTGCGGCAACCGCCTGACCGTGGTGCTCGACCTCGTCCGCAGTGTCGCGGATCGGCACGGTGCGGAAGTGATCGTGTGCCCGCAGGAGCCGGCGATCCTCGGCAATCGAGCGATGCTGGAACGCGCGCTCGACAACCTTTGCGAGAACGCCCAACACGCCGGCGCCCAACACATCCGCATCGCGGTGCAGAGCTCAGGCGAGTTCGTCACCGTGCATGTTGAGGACGATGGCGAGGGTGTTGCGCGCGAACACGCGGAGCGCATCTTCGCGGCTGGCTTCTCGTCGCGAGGCACTACGGGCCTTGGTCTGTATGCCGTCGCCGCGACGATGGCTGCTCACGGCGGCAGCGTGCGCTGCGTGCCGTTGGCGCGCGGGACGCGCTTCACGCTGGAACTGCCGCAAGCTGCCGCGCGGACGGCACTGGCATGAAATGCCTGCTCGTCGATGACGAGCCGGGCATTCGCGAAGGCCTGGCCGCGTTGCTGCGGCGCAAAGGCCACGATGTGCGCACGGCTGCCGATTGTGGGCAAGCGCAGGCTGCTCTGGTGGACGACTTCGATGTCGTGATCACGGACTGGCGCCTGCCGGACGGCCTCGCCGCCCAGTTTGTCGCCCACGCGCGTTGCCCCGTGATCACCGTCAGTGGCCATCCTGAGGAAGTCACCGCACTGCCCGGCATCCGTCACGTGATGACGAAGCCGGTGCTGCCAGCCCGGTTGCTCGAAGTCATGGCGAGCTGTGTTGCCGTGCCGACAGCCGTGGCGGCGCCCGTTCTCGTTGCCGACGTGCAAGCGGTCGTCGAGGAACTGCTCGGCCAACTGCCGCCGCACGCCTCGGTCGAACTGCTGGACGATGGCACGTTCGTCGTCGTGAGCGCGAAGGCCGCGGCTGTGGCCATGCCGACGATCGCGGTATCTGGCGGCGACCTGCAACAGTGGGTGCGCGGCGAACAGGCCTGTGTCGAGCTGCGGCTCTACCGCGACGGCCGCCCGGAGGCAGCAATGCCGATCGTGCGGGCGACGACGGTGTGGCCTGCGGGCGGCGAGTTTGCTGTCGACTTTCACGACTGCAAAGTCTCCGAGCCGGTGTTCCTGCAGTGTCTACAGCAGGCGCGCGCCGTGCACGAAGGTGGCCGCCGCGTGCACTTCCTGAACGTGAGCGAGTCGCTGCAAGCGTTCGCCAAAAGTCATGGAACAACCCATGACATGCCGATGAGGGATGCGGTCGGTCCCCGTCTGCAGACGGTGTTCGCCGACCTCTGGAGTCAGCCATGAGTGACGACAAAGGCGACAAGGCAGTTGCAGCTCCGCACGCTGAAGCACCCGCAGCCGCACCGGCGGTAACGGCAGCGCCGTCGGGCGAGAAGCTGACGGGGTTGATGGCGGCTGGCGACAAGACCGTCCCGGCGAAGACCGCGGCGGCCAAGGCGGCGCCCGATCTCGATGGCCAAGCGCTGCGGGCGGCGGAGCAGGCTCTCGCGGAAGGTGAGCGAGCGCTGGCGACAGCGCGCGCGCACTTGCACGAGGAGCGTCCGGCGGTCGCGAAGGCCAGTCGCGGTCGCGAAGTGGCGTTGCGCGTGTTGTTGGCCATCAACGTGCTGGCGATGTTGGTGGTGGCGATGCTGCCAACGCAGGGTGCACAGCAGGGGCCAGCAGCCCCCGCCACAGTGGAGACACCGCCCAAGACTTCGCAGCCGGCGGCGGCGCGTTTCAACGAGCCGTGGAATCGCGCACTAGCCGCGGCGGAGAACAAGGACTTTGCCGGGGCCGTGACGATGCTCGAGCAGTACCTGGCTGCCTCCCCGCGCATGGCGCCTGGCGAGCAGCTCAATGTGCTGATGACGTTGTCGCACTACGCGGCGCGAGCGAACGACATCAAGAAGTCGCAGCAGTTTCGGCAACGCGCGGACGCGCTTGAGCAGAGTCATCAGTTGCCTGAAGACTTGGTGGCAATGGCCGAAGCTGCCTTGAAGAGTGGCGACCAGGAAGCGCTGCGTCGGGTGTGGGCGCGCTTCCTGCTGCAACAACGACAGATTCCCAGCTGGCTCTACAAGCACGTCGCTGAGGCGTACCTGCAGTTGGGCGACAGCTACCGACAAGAAGCGAACACCGCCGAAGAGCGCGAGCGTTTGCGGGCACTCGAAGCGGTCGCCACTCGTCTGCGGGCCGAGGCTCTGCAAGGCAAGGAGGGCAAGTGAAGACCCTGCTTTGCGTGGTTCTTGCGTGGCTGCCTCAGGATGCCAAACCAAGCGGCGCCGAAGGCATGTTCGTCGTGCGCACCATCGAGGGGGCTGAAGGCGCGCGGGCGCGCAGTGTGGTGGCCGCGAATGCCCGCGCTGCGGATTGCCTGGGGGCGCTGCGGCAGTTGTCTGGAGCTGCCGGTTGGAACATCACCATCGAGAGCACTCCACTCGAGAACGACCTGCGGTTCGCGACGGTGGATCTCAACTTGGCGGACCAGGATCCGCGCATGGTGGCGCAGCTGATCGCCGTTGCCGGCGGTGCCGACTGCGTGTTTGACGAAGCGCCGTTCTCCGAAGGGGCGCGAGCGACGTTGCATGTCGTGCGCACGCCATCGGCCGAGACCGAGTCCGGGCGGCAGCGTTTGCGCTCCCTGTCGGGACAGTGGTATCGCTCGTTCCTGCGCGATGAGCTGCAGTACGAGCCCGTCGTGCAGCGTGAAGCCGTACAGGTTCGCATGCACCTTGGTGAGCTGCTCGTGGAGAGCGGCGACCTCGAATCGGCCATCGCGTTTTTCACCGAGGCCTACGACAAGCGCCCACACGATCACGTTGCCAAGGCGATCCTCAGTATCGGCGAATGCCACCTCGATCTGGCGCGTGGCCACACCGATCGGCAGCGGCAGCAGGCCGAGTACGCGAAGGCGGAGGAGTGGGTTCGGCGCGTGTTGACCAACATGCCGTCGGCTCCGGAAGTGACGCCCGCGACGATCTTGCTGGGTCGCGCGCTGCTCGGGCAAGCGACGGCGGAGACGCAGACGGATCTGATTCGGCGCCAGGCAGAGCGCTGCCAAGACGAACTGCGCGCGCGCGTCATTCGCCTGCTCGATTCCGTCGAGATGCTGGATGTCTGGCTGCTGTCGGGAGAGGCGCAGTTCTTGATGGAACGGCCGGACCGTGTGCACGAGACGATGCTGACGCTGCGCGAGTCACCGTACTTCGCGGACATGCAGGATCGTCAGTACCTCGATTACCACTTCTTGCTCGGCTATGGCGCGTTGGGCGCTGGCAAGCACGAGTTGGCGATGCGATCGCTGGAGTGGTTCCTGATTCATGCCGAGGCGGATGGTCGGCGCGGCACTGCCTACGTGTTGCTGGCCGAGTCCTACTTGGCGCAGAAGCGGTTCGTGCAAGCGCGCGCCTCGAGTGTCGAAGCTCGGTTGCGTCACCTGGGCACGATGTCGGCGGATTGGCGAGAACGCACGCTCAAGGTCTGGGCGCGCACCGCCCTGGCGCTCGGCGAGAAAGAGAGCGCCTTCCTTGAGCTTGAGCAGTTGGTCATGCGGGGCGAGGAGCCGGAGCTGTCGCTGTTCCTCGTCGACGAGATGCTGGCGGATCGCCAGTGGCAGCGTGCCATCGCAGTGGCGCGGCCTCTGCTCGAGCAAGAGTCGAAGGTCGGCGACCGCGCGCGCTTCAAGACGATCTTGGCGCTCTATGAACAAGCGGTGGCGGGGGATCATCTCGATGACTTCCCGTCGCAGGCGATCGTGCTGGCGCCCAAGATTCAGGACCCGGAGTTGCGTGGCCGTACGGCTGGCATGATCGGGGACGCCTACACGCGGCTTGGCAAGCTGGAGCACGCGGCGGACGCCTACCGAGGCATCCTGCGATGAACATTTGCCATCGTGTGGTGCGAGGCTGCGTGCTCGCTGGTGCGCTGTTGGCCAACGTGGTCGCACAGAGTGAGACCGAGAGCACGCAAGCCGAGGTGGCGCGCACCCAGCGTTCCTTGCAGCAGAACCGCACCGAGGTCGATCGACTGCTCGATCTGCGCATGCGGCACGATCTGGGCTTGGCCACGGATCCAGGCGACAAGACGTTTCGTTCGCCGGCCCCGGTTTCCACGGACGCAATGGAACGTATGCATCAGGAGCTGCGCGACGAAGATGCCGCCACCGCCACGATGCTGGAGCGCTTCAACAAACTGAAGACGGCCGCGGAGCAGTTGAAGGCGGAAGTCGATGAACGCACTCGTCGCGAAGCCGAGGAGCAGCCGTTCGTGACCGTTCCCTCGGCTGGTACGGCGCCATCGCGAACGTCGACCAGCCCGCCCGCGCCGGCCGGTGCATCCACCACGGAGAACATTGCCAGTCCGCCGGCGCCCGGTGGTGAAACCGCTGGCGCAGCGGGTGCGTTGGATCCCGTCGCGGTCAATGCGACGCTCGATCCTCTGCGCGCTCAGATCCATGGCAGCACGGACCACCAGCGCGTTGCGCAGTCGCTCTTCAAGGCGGGTCAAGCGTTGATGGACCGCGCCGTGACCGCGCGCAATCAGGGGCAGGACGCCATCGGCAAGGAACTCGATGATCGTGGCAAGGAACAACTGCGCCGGGCGCTCGACGAACTGTCGTCGTTGTTGCAAGGCAAGCAGCCGCCCTACGACGCGCTGTTCTATCAAGGGCGTAGCCTAGAACTGCTGTTCCGCCACGCGGAGCGACACGAGAACCTGTCGCCCGCAGCGCAACCGCGTGACTATCAGCGCCGCGAGCAAGAAGTGCGGGAGCCGTTCTTGCGCATCGCTGCGCGCGATGTGCGCAAGTCCGGTGCACGCGGTGAAACCGAAGTGCTGGGTGCTTGGGGCATGGCGGCGCAGAGTGCGATGGAGCACTTCCGCTGGATGAACCTGCACGCGAGCTACGACGCGACCAAGACCATCAGGGCTTTGACGTGGCCGGGAGCAGACGACCGGTGAGTGGCGATCGCGAGCTGTTGAACGCGGGCTTCGCGCAGTTCGTCGCCGCCGCGCGCGAGCTGGAGCGCGGCTATGCGACCTTGAAGGCGCGCGCCGACGCCGTCGACCTGGAACTGCGCGAGAGCAACCGAGCCTTGCAGCAGGCGTTGACCGAACGGGATGCGGTGTTCGCGGCCCTGCCGATCGGCCTCGTGGCGCTGCGCCGTGATGGCACGATCGCCAGCCGCAACCGCGAAGCGGAGCGTCTGTGCGAGATGGCCGCCGCCGACAGCATCGACTTGTTGCGACGGGCAGGCGGCGAAGTGGCGTTCCGTGATGGCTCCGTGCGAGTGCGCCGCGTGGCGCTGCCAGACGGCGAGCTGGTGCTGCTGGAGGACCGTTCGCGGGTGCAGGAGCTGGAACGTGAAGTGCATCGCTTGGATCGCCTGGCCGGGTTGTCGGAGTTGGCGCTCGGCATTGCGCACGAGATCAAGAACCCACTCAATGGCGTGCAGGGGTTTGCCGCGTTGCTCGAACGCAGCGAGGACGTCAGCCAGATGCGTCGCTTTGCCGGCAAGATCGTGCAGGGCGTGCGTCAGGTCGACGAAATCGTCAAGGCGTTGCTCGGGTTCGCGCGGCCTGAACGCCAGCGTGGTCGGGCGGCAACCGTCGGCGAAGTCGTGGCCGATGCAGCGCAGGCCGCGGGCCTGCCGGCCGTTCGTGTGCAGATGCTCGGTGCGCGCGAAGTGCGCGTCGATGCAGATGCTCTCGTTCGTGTGCTCACCAACCTGTTCCGCAATGCCATCGAAGCGGCGCCTGCCGTGAAGATCGCGGTGCGGGCTGAGACGCGGCAGGGGCGCCTGGAGCTGATCGTGCAAGACGACGGCCCTGGCGTGCCCGCACAGCTCGGCGATCGCGTGCTCGAACCGTTCGTGTCGACGAAGGAGCGCGGCACGGGCCTCGGCTTGCCGCTGTGCCTGCGCGTGCTCGGCTTCTTGGGGGGCGACTTGGAACTGCTCAACGCCGGTGAGCCGGGGGCGCGGTTTCGGGTGCGCGTGCCGCTGCTCGACGATCCATGCGCCGCGGTCGCCAAGGAAGGTGCAGCGTGAGCGCGCGCGATCTGGTCTTGCTCGCCGACGACGAGCCGTTGTCGCGGGAGTTCTTGCAGGAGGCGCTGCAGTCCTTTGGCTGTGAAGTGCACGCCGTTGCCGATGGCCAAGAGGCGATCGCCGCGATGGCGCGCACGTCGTACGACTTCGTGGTGACCGACCTGCGCATGCCGCATGCCGACGGCATGGCGGTCTTGGCTGCGAGCAAGCACGCGGAGCCGGAGCGGCCAGTCGTGTTGGTGACGGCGCACGGCACCATGCACACCGCCGTGCAGGCCATGCGGCATGGTGCGGACGACATCCTCGAGAAGCCGATCGTGCTGGAGGAACTCGAAGTGCTGCTGTCGCGCGTGCGCGATCGGCGCCGCCTGCTGCGCGAGAACACCTTCTTGCGCGCGGAGACGGTCGGCGGCGAACTGGTGGTCGCATCGCGCCCCATGCAGAGCGTCGTCGACTTGGTGCAGCGGGTTGCGAAGAGCCGCGCGACGGTGTTGATCCACGGCGAGAGCGGCACGGGCAAGGAACGGGTGGCGGCGTTGGTGCACAAGGCCAGCGATCGGGCGTCGCGTCCCTTCGTCAAACTCAACTGTGCGGCGATTCCAGAAGCCCTGCTCGAGTCCGAGTTGTTCGGTCACGAAGCGGGCGCCTTCACCGGTGCCGCGCGGCGGCGCGAGGGTCGTTTCGAACTCGCGGACACCGGCACGCTGTTCTTGGACGAAGTCGGCGAGATGTCGGCGGCGATGCAGAGCAAGCTGTTACGGGTGCTGCAGGAGGGCGAGTTTGAGCGCGTCGGTGGCAATCGCACGCTGCGTGTCGATGTGCGCATCGTCGCCGCGAGCAATCGCGACCTGCAGGCCGAGGTGGTCGCGGGGCGGTTCCGCGCCGACTTGCTGTATCGCCTCAACGTCGTGCCGGTGGTGATCCCGCCGTTGCGCAGTCGTCCCGAGGACATCATGCCGCTGGCGCGTCACTTCGCTCGCCAGGGCTTGGCCTTCGATGCGTCAGCCGAGGCGGTGCTGCGCGAGTGTGATTGGCCCGGCAACGTTCGCGAATTGCAAAACGTGGTGCAGCGCCTCGGCCTCATGTGCGAAGGCGATCTCATCACCGGCGAGCAAGTGCGACGTTGGCTGGCACCGAGTCCCGTCGTCAGCGCCGAACGCACAGTCGTGCTGATGCCGCCGGACCCCCTGGCGTCCCTGGTGGGTCGCACCCTGGCCGAAGTCGAACACGAGCTGGTGAAGCGCACCCTGTCGCACTGCGGCGGCAATCGCACGCGCACGGCGGAGCTGCTCGGCATCGGCGTGCGCACGTTGTTCAACCGCCTGCAGGAACCTTCGACCCTGCTGGCGCGCGCCACTCGCACATGAGCCGTGCTGTCTCGGGACCGCGGCGTACGCCCATGCCGCGCGGGCCGTTGTCCGGCAAGCGCACGTCGCTGCGGCGCGTCATTGCTTCGGCCACCGCCGCCGTCAATCGCTTCCTCGACCTGCTGCCGATCGGGCACTGGGTGCATCGCCGCATCCACCGACGGCTCGAACTACCGGAGCTGACCTTGTGGCTGCGCGAAGGCGTGCGTGGGTTGGATGGGCTGCGCATCGCGTTCGTCTCCGACGTGCACGCGGGCAGCTTCCTTGGCGAAGAAGACTTGACGCGTGTGTTCGAACGCCTGCAGGCAGCGAGCCCGGATCTCGTGCTGTTTGGTGGCGACCTCATCAACACGCGCGAACGCGAGATCCTGTTGTTCCGCCGACCGCTCGCTTGCCTGCGCCCGCGCTACGGCATGTTCGCGGTGCCCGGCAACCACGACCATTTCTTTGGTCCCGACATCGGTCTGTGGCAGTCGTTCCTGCAAGACAACGGCGTCGAAGTGCTGATGAACCGCGGTTGTCGGATCGAACATGGCGGCGGTTCGCTGTGGCTGTGTGGTGTGGATGATCTGACCGAAGGCGCGCCGGACCTGGCGGCTGCCTTGGTCGGGCGACGTGAACGCGAGCCAGCCGTGTTGGTGAGCCATCACCCGGACTTCTTCTTCGAGGCCGCCGCCGTCGACGTCGATCTGCAGCTTTCTGGGCACACGCACGGTGGCCAGATTCGCATCGGTGGTTGGGCGCCGATTCACCACAGCCGCTTTGGTTACGAACGTGGCTGGTTCGTCGAGAACGACTGCCGCCTGTACGTCGGGCGCGGCGTCGGCGTCACCGTGCTGCCGCTGCGCATCGACGCACCGCCGGAGATCCCGATCGTGACCCTGCGTTGCCGGGCACCCAACGTTGCGAGCGAGCGCACCGCCAAACCCGAGCACGCGCACGTTTGACGAGCCTTGCGGCGAACCCTCGGTATGCTCGTTCGCCGCGATGTTGAGCCGAGTCCACACCCTGCGTCGTTGCCGAGATCTTGGCGGCGGTTCGTTTGCGATCGAAGTCGACGGCCCGATGCCGCCGACCTTGCCCGGCCAGTTCTACATGTTGCGAACCGAGCAGCGCTGGCCGGTGCAATTGCCGCGGCCGTTCTCGCTCTACGACCGCGCGCCCGACGGCGCCTGGGGCAGTTTCTTGGTGAAGCCCGTCGGCGAAGGCACGCGCGCGCTCTGCGCTGCCCGGCCCGGCGAAGGCATCGTGTTGAACGGGCCGCTCGGGCAGCCGTTCGCCGCTGAGTTCGCGGATGCGATCTGCGTGGCGGGTGGCGTTGGCCTGGCGCCGTTCTTGTTGTTGGCGAGGAATGCCAAGGCGAGCGGGCGCGAGCTGCGCTTGCTGTTTGGCGGCCGCACCAAGGCGATGCTGTCGGGCATCGAAGACTTCGCGGGGCTCGTGCGGCTGGCGGCCTCAACCGATGACGGCAGCTATGGCTTTCACGGCAAAGTCACCGAACTGCTCGACAGCATGATCGCCGACGGCCGCGTGCGCGCCGGCGAGGTCGTCTTCTGCTGTGGGCCCGACCCCATGATGCACGCCGTCGCGACGCTGTGTGAACAGCGCGGGCTGCGCTGCTTCTTGAGTCTCGAGACCTACATGGCCTGCGGCTACGGCGTCTGCAACGGTTGCACGGTGAAGGTGCAGGGCGAGCGCTTCAAGGGCTGGCCGTTCTCACGCACGTGCATGGAAGGGCCGGTGTACGAGGCGTGCGAACTGGTGCACTGACTGGTGCGCCAATTGGCCCATCGAGGGCGTCAGCCCGGGATCGCGTAACGCTGCAGCATCGCCAGCGGCACGAACTCAAGGGTGCGCGCATGCGTCGACTCCAAGACCACCCGCGGCGCTTTGCCTGCTTCCATCGCCTCGACCCAGCGCGCCGCGCACAGGCACCAGCGATCGCCAGGCTGCAAGCCAGGAAACCCGAACTGCGGGTGCGGCGTCGACAGGTCGTTGCCTGAGTCCTTCGAGAACGCCAGGAACTGCTCCGTGGTCTCCACGCACACGGTGTGCGCGCCCTGGTCGTCAGCGGACGTGTTGCAGCAGCCATCGCGGAAGTAGCCAGTCATTGGCTCGGTGCTGCACGGCACCAGTGACGTGCCGAGCACGTTCTTGGCGGTTGTTGTCTTGCGCGGCATCGGCGCGATGCTACGCCATCGCAGGGCGAGGGCGCTACGGACCGGGCGCGACGCGGGTTTCTTGGTCGGCGGCGACGGTGAAGCGATGGAAGCGAACGCCGCCATCGGCGTGCCGGAATGCGAGCGCGTAGTTGCCAACGGGCAGTTGGATGGGACGGTCGAGCGCCAGTGGCGACGGCTCCGCCCGCACATCGAGGTCGGGTCGCAAGGCGGTGATCTCGATCGCTTGTTGTTCGGTGCTCGGCAGGCTGCTCTTGTCGATCGTGATCCGGACCGTGCCGCCGCGCGGGGCCTCGATGCGGCCGAGGTCGAAGTCGTGTTCGCCATCGAGCCAGTGACGCCCGATGGCTTTCGAGCCCAAGCCAGGAATGCGCAATTCGACGTCGTAGAAAGCGGCTGGCAGCTTGGGGGAGGCCCAAACCGTTCCTGCTTCCGGCGCCTGCATGGTCAAACCGAGGCCGGTGTCCGCGTGCCACAACAGCACCGCTGGGGCCACCTCGCCGCCCGGCTGCGGCGGCTCGATGCGCAGGATGCTGCCGCGGGTGCCGTCCGCTGCCAGCACGACGTCGTTGGTATCGGGCAGTACCGAGGCGGCGATGGCCAGCGGGATGTTCTTGTTGCCTTCGCTGGCGAAGAGGAAGAGACAGCCCGGATTGGCCGGCATGTTGGCGAACAGGAACGAGCCGTCGCTGTGGGTCTTGGTCGCGTCGCAAGCGGAGCCATCGAGCGCCCGCCATTCGACAATGTGGTCGGCTCGGGGCTTCCCGGCACCATCGATGGCGCGCCCTTGCACGATGGCGCCACGTTGCAGGTTGAGCGTGCAGGGCGTCGAACCCTTGGTGACGATCGCGGTGGCGGTGGTCAGTCCCTGATGATCACCGCCAGCGCGAACGGTGAATTCACCCGCGACCACGTTGGCGAATTGGAACCGTCCCTCGTCATCCGTTTCGCCTCTTTGCAGCGGTTGCGGGCTCAAGCCCAGCAGGGCGACCGGTACCTTGGCGGCGGGCTTGCCATCGACGCCAAACACCACGCCGTCGATGGTCGCGGTGGGTTCTTCTGTCCGCATGAGGGTGGACACCCCCAGCACGCGGTCGCCGAGGTCGAGGGTGCCTAGAGAGAGTTTGAACGACAGCTCAGGTCCTTCGAGTTGCTGCGATGGCTCGGCGGGAACTCTGGCCAGCAGGTCGCCAAAGACGGCATGAGGGTGCAGCCCCGCGTGCATGCGGACGCTGTTGCCGCTGTTGGAGTTGGTGAAGATGGGACTGCTGAACAGTCGGGTCTCACGCAACTTGACCGAACTACGGAGCCACTCGCTGGTCCGGCTGCGATCGCCAAGCAGCGCGAGCTTGGTGCGCTGTCCGTGGTGCAAGGTGACGCGGCGCGCTTGCCCACGCGGATCGACGAGCTGGATGTCCATCGTGCGTTGGCGCGTCGCCCACGAAATCACCACGCGACCATCGGCGCCGGTCGCATGCTCGGCGTCGTTGCGCTTGCAGGCGAACGGGGCCAGACGAAGGGTGTGCCCTTCGACCGGCAGGCCGAGTGCGTCGACGACGAGCACTTCGAGTTCGACGGTGAACGGATGCGCGAGCCACGGCAGGGCATCCGCCGACGCGATGGCCGCCGCTCGCTCGGTGTCGCTGTTCGGCTGGTCGAGAGCTCCCGCCGCAGCGACCGCGGCTTGTGCGTTCGCACTGCCCGACGTGGTGGCATTCACGGGGGTCGGGTCGTCGCCAAACTGGTAGGCGAGCAAGCCGCCGAGGCAAAGCGTGCCAGCGACGAACAGGGTCTTGGTGGTTGTGCTCACGAGCAAGGTTCCGGTGGGGATCGGCCAAGCGGCGCCGATCGTTGGTAGGCCAAAGGTGATGGCAAGGGCTGCACGCCAGCCAGGATCGCGTTCGCCGTCGCCGCGGTGCAGGCGTGTGCGCAGCATCGCCAGACCGCGCGCGAGGCGACTCTTCACGGTGATGACGTTGGTCGCGGTGCGGTGCGCGATCACCCGCGGCGGCAGGTCTTCGAAGTAACGAAGGAAGACGGTGGTCTGGTACGGCTCGTCCAGGCGCAGCACCGCGTCGGTGACGCGCTGCAGCATCTCGCGCCGGGCAAGTTGCTCAGCGACGGCGGGAACGGGTTCACGCACAGGCACCGACAACTCGCGCGCCGTGCGCCGCCGTTCCCCTCGCCGCCACTGCCGCGCAAAATTGACCACGGTGCGATACAGCCAGCCGCCGAGCGGGCCGGGCTGCAGATTGCGTTGGGCGAGCGCCTGCTGCAAGGTCGCCTGGGTGACGTCTTCGGCGGCATGCGCGTCGCGCAGAAGGTCTTGCGCCAAATCGCGCAGGCCGCTGGCGTGGCGCTGCAGTTCGTGGTGGAGGTGCTCAGACATCGACGCGGGTCATGCTATCCATGCCGCGGTCGTCGAATCGGTGGCAGCAAAGTCCGCGATGGGCGCCCTTGGGGCGTCAGACTGCGAAGACTTCGTCGAGCGTCTTCGCTTCGAGGACGCGGTCCGTCCATTGGTCCAGCTCGGGCGGCGTGGCCGAGGTGATGCGCAGGGTCGTCTCGGCCGACAGCGGGCCAAAGCGTTTGGCCAGTTGGCGCAGCAGCGTTTGAGCCTGACCCTGCGTAAGCCCTTGTGTCAGACCCTGAGTAAGACCCTGAGTAAGACCCTGTGTATGGCCTTCGAGACGCAGCCGTTGGGCGGTAGTCATGATGGAACTGCTTGGTTGGTTGAGTTGTTTGGAAAAGGCCATGTGCAGGTCCGCAGGAGAAACGTCCGTCGTCTCCAGAAGATACCAGCCGAACTGATCGATGGCATCCTGCTCGGCTGGTGTCTCGGCGTCGAGTTCGACGGCGCGCAGCAGATCGCCCCAGCGTTCGATGGCAGCGAGCACGCCGAGGCTGTCGAAATGGCGTACGCAGGCCAGCGCGAGATGCGTGAGTTGCGCCAGCGCGGTTAGCTCCGTGCGTCGCAGTTCCTCCTCGGTGCGACCAAACAGGTCGTCGACGATGAACTCCATTCGCGGCTGCAGCGCAGCGAAAGCCTCGCGACCAATGCTGGGCACCTGCTCCGCCGCGAACGGGGCGTTGCCGTGGCTCAGCACCACTGGGATGACAATGGGTTCGGGCTGTCCACGCTTGTGGGCCAGCCGTCGGAGATGCACGACGTAGCGAAGCATTTGGGAACGTAGCCCGCGGTCGACGAACGCTTTGTGTTCCAGGATGATCAGCACCAACTCGTCGCTTCCGACCAGTCGTGCCGTGAACACCAAGTCGGCGACATGTGAGCGCAGCCCCATCGCCACGCCCCGTTCGCCGGCTGGAGCCAGCGAGCGCCAGTCAATCGCTGCCACCACCTTGGGTGGCAAGACATGCTGCAGCCAACACGCGACGTGGCGTGGGGTGCTGAAAGTGGAATGAAAGAGCTGGTCGTGCGGTGAGAAGATCGCCATGCCAAAGGTGGAATTGGCGGGACCAAAAGCTGCGAAGTCGTCTGTCACGAGTTTGCGTCAGCGCGGTGAGCGATCGCATCCTTGTTGTCGCGTACCGCGACGTGGACAGGGTGCTTGCCGGTCATCAGCACGCAGCGCGACGGCGCGCACACTGGCGAGCCCGAATAGTGGCGCGACAAGCGCATGCCTTGTTGGGCAAGTCGATCAAGGTTCGGCGTCTTGATCTGCTGTTGGCCAAAGCAACCGAGCTCGCGATAGCCGAGGTCGTCAGCCAGCACGAAGACGACGTTGGGGCGCGCCGGTCGAGGTTCACTTTGGGCACGCAGCGCCGCCACCACGGACAGGCAAGACAAGGCGATGGCCGTGGTGTGGGCGTTCATGTCGGCAGGATAGGCGAGCTGGATCTCGTTTCGCGACACGCCAACTCGTGCGATCGTCGGACGCAGCCGAAAGGGGCGGCCATGCGGTGGCTCTTTGGTGGGTTGGTGGCTCTGGCAGCCATGGCGGCGTGCCATCCGGCCGGCCCTGATCGTGCGCACGTGGAGGCGCTGTTCTCGCTCGACGCCGGTCGTCGACCTGCTCCGGCGTCGTCAGTGGCAGTGGCGGCGCTCGGTGGCGCGCTCTTCGCGCATCGATTGGGCGCGGCGTCGTGCCGGGAATGCCATTCGCCCACGAGCTATGGCCAGGATGGTTTGGTCCATCAGCGCAACACGCCGACGCTGGTGGATGCGGCTCGTCAGTCGGTGTTTGGTTGGGATGGACTTGCGCCCAGTCTCGCAGGGATGGTTCAGCGTGAGCTCGCCACGCATCACGGCCTCGTGCACGACGCGAGCTTGCAGGCCGTGCTGCAGTCGCATCCTGATCTGCAGCGGTTGTTCGAGCCGGCGTTCCCAGGTCAGGCGCCGACGCTGGATCTCGCCGCCGCAGCGATCAGTGCGCATTTGGCGACGTGGCGATCGCGCGGGCGGTGGGACCGCTACGTGGATGGCGATGACGAGGCGCTGACCGCGGCCGAGCGCGTCGGCGTCGCGACGTTCATTGAAGTGGGTTGTGCGATCTGCCATGGCGGGCGCAATCTCGGCGGCGGCAGCGTGCACAAACTGGGGCTGATCGAGCCGTACGAGTCGGCGGATCGCGGTCGCGAGCAAGTCACCGGCAAGGCGACCGACCGCCACGTGTGGAAGGCGCCGAGTCTGCGGCTCGCGGCGCACACTGGGCCGTACCTTCACGACGGCTCGGTGGCCACGTTGGCGGACGTGGTGCGTCTCATGGGGCGCCATGAGCTGGGCAAGCACCTGGCGGCATCGCAGGTGGCAGCGATCGTGACGATGTTGCGGGCGGTGGGGGACGTCGATGTTGACGCGCTTCCCCGCACCGCCTCTCTGGCAATGGAGCATGCTCGTGACCACTGATTCTCCTTCTCCTGTTCCTTCTCCGCAGCCGTTCTCGTTGCCGCCGTTGGCCACGCCCAAGCCGGGGAGCCATCGGCTACGCCGCGCCTGGCGCCTCGTCGGCATCGTCAGCGCGTTGCTGATTCTCGGTGCGAGCTTCGCGTTCCCGACGCTGTGCGCCGCGCGGTCGAACGCCAACGAGTCGGCGGCGATTGCCAGCTTGAAGAACATCTCGAGCGCGCAGGCGCAGATGCAGGCGAGCGGCTTCCTCGACGTCAATGGCAACGGTGGGGGGGAGTATGGGTTCTTCGCCGAGCTGAGCGGCAGCTTGCCAGTGCGAACCAAAGACCCCAGTGTCGTCGGGGCAAAGGTGGATCCGCCGTTGCTCCCACGGCGCTTCGCGAAGGTCGTGCACAGCCGCGTGCGGAGCGGCGGCTACATGTTCCAGATGTTCCTGCGTGGCCCTGACGGCGTCTGGGTAGCCGAAGCGAACGACGGCGGCGGTATGGGCTGTCCGGTTGATCCTGTGAAGGCCGAGACCGAATGGCTGTGCTACGCGTGGCCGATCGTGCATGGCAGCAGCGGCAAGCGTGCCTTCATGATTTCGCAGAGTGGCGACGTGCTCGCCAGCAACCTGTCCGCGGTGACCTACAGCGGTGAAGCCGGGCCGTTCCCAGGTTTGGCGGCGTTCCTGCACAAGGATGGTGTGTGGCGACTTGCCGCCAACGAAGTCGACACCGTCGGCAACACGTGGGGCGCTGTTTGATAGGCGAGACAGCGGTCGCGTGACGACCGCACGCATTCGCACGTTGCTTCGCCGCCAAGGGCGCGGCAACGTCCCGGCATGAGCACCACCCCGCCGCCATGCGAGCCGCTGATTCGCACCATCGCGATGCCGGCCGATACCAATCCCGCGGGCGACATCTTCGGCGGTTGGTTGTTGGCGCAGATGGACCTCGCGGCGGGCAGTGCGGCCACGCGCCGCGCCCGCGGTCGCTGCGCCACCGTGGCGCTCGACGCGATGGCGTTCCTGCGGCCGGTGTTCGTTGGTGATGAAGTGAGTCTCTACGCGACCGTGCGCAAGGTCGGCCGCACGTCGATGCAGGTGCACGTCGAGGCCTGGCGGCGCAGTCGCGCCGAAGAACAAGTCGAACGGGTCACCGAGGCGCTGTTCACCTTCGTTGCCCTCGATGAGGCGCGGCGTCCGCGCGTGCTGCCGCCGGCCAGCGCGAGTGATGCCTAGCCTCGCGTCGTCACGCCGTGGCCGAGCTACGGGAGTGAGATTCTTGCGATACGCGCAGCGAGATCGCGTCGGAATGTGTCGAGGGCGCTGGTCTGGGCTATCGACAAGCCCGCCGCGGCCGCTTGTTTGGCGAGCGGAAAGCCATGGAGGAGATGGCCAACCATCAAGGGCGAGAAACCGCCGTCCTTCGTCGCTGCGTCACGCATTCCACGTTGTAGGTCAGCGCCACGAGCCAGCAGGGACTCGAGGTCCACGAGATCTCGGATCTCAGCCCGGTGCAGCAGCGTGCCCAGCTTGTTGACGAAGATCTCGTGCTCGGTGTCGATGCGGATCGTGGCTTGCTCCGCGAGCACGAGCTGGGGAGCTTCGATCGGCGGCACCGGTTCGGCCACCAGATCAAGGACCACAACCTCGTTGTCGAGGCTGGTGCGCATGCGGACGAAGGACGGGCCGCGTTGCAACACGTCGACTCGCATGCCGGCCTCAGCGAGCAAGCGTTCGCAATCCGCTGGTTCACGAGCGAACACCCGAAGGCCGTGCCAAAAGAGATCGAGGTCGCGCGTCTGCCGATGCCGCAGATGGAAGCCTGCGAGTGCGCCACCGCCGGTGAGAGTCCAAGCAGGTTGGATGGGGGCGAGAATCGCCAACACTCGAACCTGAAGGGCGGTCAGTTGTCCGAGCACGCTACGGCCGCTCCCGGGCAGTCATGAGCCATTGCCAAAAGTCCCGGGTCTTGCCGAGGTAGGGCTGCACGTCGCTCCACAGATCGCGGATGTCGGCCTCGCCCACAAACGTGAAGACATCGTCGGGCTTCGCTTGTCGCATCAGCTTGCCGACGAGGTAGGCGCGGGTTTCGCGGTCGGCGGTGCGAAGCAAGTGCTCGAACCGTTCGAGGGTCATGTCCACGTCCCACAAGAAGTAGGGGCGAGCCTGTGCGTCGAGCAGGCAGTCGCGCGGTGTGGGGTTGAGGAGCGACATGCGCAGGAACGGTAGCCAAAAGCCGTGGGAAAGGCAGGGGCGGTAGCACCGCGTTGCATCGCTGCAGCCAGCCGTTCAGTCGCAGCCCGGCTCTTCATAGACCAGAGCTAGGTCGTTGCAGGCGTTCCACAGCAGCACCATCGCTTGCTTCACGTTCGCGCTCGCAACGGGCGCTAGATCACGCCGCGCACTCATCGTCTTCAGCCGCGAGTACAGATCGAGCAACTCCAGCTCGTCCTTCGTCATCGGTCGCCCGAGCAGATCGTTCTTTGGTGGTGTCATCGTGGTGCTCCTAGATCACATCTTGGGCCGGAGGTCCTGCAGCCGCTTCGCCTTCAACTCAAAGCGGGGCAGCTCCCCAAGCTTTGCCAACTCGACGTTGAAGCGCAGGCCTTCGTGCGCGTCGGCGAGGTCTTTGCCGAGCTGCGCTTGCAGCCGCGGCCACGTCTCCTCAAGGCCGGGCTTGAGTTCGACCTTCACCGCAATCTCGTCCTGCACGTTGTCGACGCGCTGGATGATGATTTGAAACTCCTCGACTTCCGCGTGCTCGCGCACGACCGCTTCGACCGCGCGCGGATAGACGTTGGTGCCGCGGATCAACTTCATGTCGTCGACGCGCCCGAGAATGCCGCCGTCGTAGATGTCGCCGGTGCGGCCGCAGGTGCAGCGCGTGTGCGGCACCTTGTTGACGAGGTCTTTGGTGCGGTAGCGAATGAGCGGGATGAAGCCGCGCCCAAACGACGTCACGACGCGTTCGCCGCGTTCGCCGTAGGGAACGGGCTTGTCGGTGTCGGGGTCGAGCACCTCTTCGATGAAGTGGTCTTCGATGATGTGTGGACCGCCGGGTTGATGGTCGCATTCGAAGATCATGATGGTGCCGATCTCGGTCATGCCGGCGGTGTCGCCGCACTTGCCGCCCCACATCTCCTCGATCATCTTCTTGACCGCAGGAATCGACCCCGCGGGTTCGCCGCTGACGATCACGCGCCGCACCTTGCCGTCTTCCCGCAGCTTGATGCCCATCTTCTCGGCGGTCTGGCCCATGCGCAGCGCGTAGGTCGGCGTCGCGCAAACGACGGTGACGCCCATCTCGACGATCTGCTTGATGCGCTGCTCGGTCGTCATGTTGCCGGACGCGAGCGTGAGGCAACCCATCTTCTCGCAGCAGTAGTGAGCGCCCCAGAAGCCGATGAACGAGCCATACGAGAACGCGAAGAACACGGTGTCCGTCGGCCGGATGCCAAAGCCCCAGAAGCCGTAGCACCACATGTCGGCGATCCACGCCCAGTCCTTGCGGCCATCGAGCACACGCAGTGGCTGACGCCCTGAGGTGCCGGACGTCAGGTGGTAGCGGATCGCCTCACTGATCGGTCGCGTGATCAGGTCGCCGAACATCGGCTTGTCGGCCTGGTTCGCCATCCAGTCTTCGCGCGTCATGAACGGCAGCCGGCGGATGTCGTCGAGGGTTTTGATCTGCTCTGGGCGCACGCCCGCCTTCTCGTAGAGGCGGCGATGGAACGGCGAGCTGTGCCACGCGCGTTCGACCAGGCGCTGCAGCTTGTGCAGCTGCAAAGCCCGCAACTGCTCCTTCGGCAGCGTCTCGGTCTTTGGATTCCAGAACGGCGACTCGGTGGCTGACAAGATTCGGGCTCCGCGGGGACGAGTGGGGGCGGGAGCGTAGTGTCGGGTCAGGGCCGGCGCGAGCGGCGGGGCCTCACCAGCGCGATCGCATGAGGAAGGCATCGCGACTCTGGTACCAGACCGTCACCGTCACGTCGGCCTGATGGCGCACGAGTTCGGCGCGCAGTCCGCGGCTCAACTCGGTGGCCGGCAGCAGATAGTCGATGTCGGATGGCTCCACATCCGCATCACGCAGCATCTGGTGAACGGAGTCGAGCATGGTGATCAGGCCATCGAGCAGTTCGGTGAAGCCGCCGACATCGATGGCCGCCCAGTCCTCGGGCCACCCGAGCAGGCGCTGTTGCACGGCGACAGCCAACTCAGGAAGTGCGGGTTGCTTCTCCTGCGCCTTCACCGTGTCGAGCAGCCGGCGCAGGTTGCGTTGCGTGCCCTCGCCGTCGCCGATTCCGACGACGAAGAGGTCGCCGACGAAGGCGTACTCGATCGGGAGCGAGCCGAGCAGCTTGAGCTGGTGCACCTTGACGTCACCGTAGGTCTCGGTCTTGCGGCCAGCGTGCAGGCCGCGCGCGCGCACCGCTTTCTCGAAGTTGACGGCCATCTTCTTCCCATCGCGAAGCTGCACGGCATAGCACGCAGCGTCTGCGCGGTCCTTGAGCTTCTCGAGCTGTGGGTCGACGTCTTCGTCTGGGCCCAGTGCGGAGAAGTCGTCGATGCGCAGGTACTCACTGCCGATCAGTGCCAAGAAGTCCTCGTGCAGTAGCAGCTTGGTGAAGTCTGTGAACGCGCCTTCGATCTCTTCCTGGCTCTTGCCGATGTCCGGGCCCAAGATCGCGAAGGCCTGACGATAGAGCGCCTGGGCGGCGGCAACATCGAAGGTTCCGATCGTCCAGTTTGGCGTCACCGGCGGCAGGAACGCGAGTAGCGCTGGTCGGCGCTTACTGGCCGGCAACACGATGTCGAAGATGCCTCGCGGGGTTGCGTTCCACTCCATGCGCGCTTCTTGACCAAGGTGGGCGCCATCGGCGAACAGCGAGTATGTCGCTCGCTGCAGGGTGAGCACCCCCGAGAGATCGAGGGCCTTCTTCGCGCGCGGACCACGTTCGTCGTCGAGCTTGCCGCAGGCTTCCCCCAGATCAGTTAAGGCCTGATGTGGCTCGATCTGCACGCCGATCACACCGCGACGCAGCGCTGCAACGGCAGCGAAGGGTACTTCACGCGGTGCGAACACACGCGGGGCAAAGTGTTCGAGATCGGACGCCCACAGCATTACTAGCGAACCATCGACCAGCAGCGGTGCGGTGAGTTCTCCCTGCGCCATAGCGTGCACCTGCAGCTCGCGGCCTTCGATGGTCTTTGCCTGGGGTTCTGCGGGCAGCGAGTCGTCGATCGCTTTCTGCAGCGGTGCGAGGTCGGTCTTGCCGTCGCCTGGGATCGACAGTGCGATGCAGAAGCCGGGTGGTTTCGTTTCACTCGCCACGGTGCAGTCGAGCAGGCCAGCCAGCACGAGGTCGCCGGCGTGGGATGCGAGGGCTTCGAACAGACGCTTGCCCTTGGCCTCACCCTTGCCGTCGGGATCGAGTTGCTTCTGTGCCATCGCCAGCAACTGTCGCCCGCTCTCACTGGCCATGCAGGCGGTGAACGCTTTGCCTACGCCAGTGGCGGCCAGCTCCTGCCAACCGGCGGGGCCGGCGATGCGAACGACGACGACGGCGTCGCTTGGCACGAAGCGCAGCGGATCGGGGGCGGCCTGGGCGAGCAGGGTCGGCAGCAGGGAAGCGACGGCAAACAGGGTGCGCATGCCAGTCGCATACCGCTTCCTGTGGGGCTGCTGCAAGGCCGGGACAGGGCCAGCCGCGCGGTCGCTTGCTTGACCCGTTCGCGCGAGCTCGTTCTGCTGCGTTCGTGCAGACGCCGGTTGCCACCTTCGCCATCCCGTGCCGCAATGCGGGTAGGCATCTGCGGCCGCTGTTGCAGTCGCTGCTGGCGCAGACGCGGCAAGACTTCGAGTTGCTGCTGGTCGACGATGGCTCGAGCGACGACTCGATCGCTGTGGCGCGCGAAGTCGCTGGGGATCGGGTGGTCGTGCATCGCAACGAGCCGGCGCTCGGCATCGGCGGCAACTGGAACCGTTGCGTCGACTTGGTGACGACGCCGTACTTCTGCCTGGCGCATCAGGATGACGTCTACGAAACGCACTACCTCGAACGCATGCTGGCGGCGTTGGCCGAACGGCCGGACGCGGGCTTTGCGCATTGCCGCGCCAGCGCGATTGATGCCGACGGCAAGCCGATGACGTCGCCGGCCGAACGCTACAAGGAACACTTCTGGCGGCAGGCGGCGAGCAGCGATCGGTGCTCGCAGTACGCGCGACTGTGGCGCGGCAACTTCATCGTCTGCCCCTCGATCCTCTATCGCACGGCGGCGGTGCGCGCGGCCGGACCGTTCCGCACGGACGTGCGCTTCGCGCTCGATTGGGAGTACTCGTTCCGCATGTTACGCGCTGGCTTCGCGCTCGTTGACGTGCCCGAGTTGTTGATGCGCTACCGACGGCATGCGGCGGCGGCGACGCAGGCGGCGAACAGCGGTTCGCGCTTTCCCGAAGAGTTGTCGGTGCTACACGAAGCCATCGCGACCGGCATCGTGGCGGGGCTGTTGCCGGCGGCGCATGGAGCTAGCCCGGCGCTGCGCAACAACCTGTTGCACGAGGCTCTGACCGATCTGCAAGCGGGTCGACGGTCGGCGGTCGAGGCCAAGCTGGCCTTCGTGCAAGCCCACGCGCCAGGGCTGCTGCGCGATCCGTACGTGCTGGTGTTCCGCGGGCTGTGGCGTCTGGGGCCCCCAGGACGTGGGCTGTTGCGACTCGGTCGCCAGCTCGCGGTGCGCTTTGGTCTCGGCGGAGCGGGGGGCTAGCCTACGACAATGCCGACGCGCGCTGACGAGGCTGACTCGTGAACGATCCCAAGCTGCCGCGTCGGGTCGCGGTGGTCGTGCTCAATTGGGATGGGCTGCAGCTGACACGCGCCTGCGTGCGAACGTTGTTGGCGCAGACGTGGTCGGCGCTCGAGATCCATGTCGTCGACAACGGCTCCTTGCACGACGAAGCGAAGGCGCTGCGGGACGAGTTCGGCGAGCGCATTCACCTGCACGCACTACCGCGCAACGAAGGCTTCACTGGCGGCTGCAATCACGCGATGCGGCTGGTGCTGGCGGCAGGCCGCTGCGAGTTTGTGGCGCTGCTCAACAACGATGCGGAAGCGGATTCGCGCTGGGTCGAACAGTTGGTTAAGGCTGCGGATCTCGATGCGCGCATTGGCGCGGTAGCCAGTCGCATGCGGCTTTTCCGACAACCGGATCTGCTCGACGGTGCTGGCGTCTGGTTACTGAGCAATGGCGACTCGGCGCCGCGCGGACGGTTGCAGCCAGCCGTGCAATGGAACGTCGGTGACGACGTGTTGTCGGCGTGTGGTGGGGCCGTGTTGCTGCGCGTCGCGATGCTGCGTGAGGTTGGGTTGTTTCGCGATGACTTCTTCGCCAACTTCGAAGACGCGGACCTGATGTTGCGCGCGGGCATGGCTGGTTGGCGCATTCGCTACGCGCCGGACGCCGACGTCGTGCATCACCTCAACGCGACGATCCGCCGCGTGCGCGATGTGGCGTTCAACGTGCGCTCGGTGCGCAACGCGACCTGGGCGTTCGCGGTCAATCTGCCGTGGCCGGTGCTGTTGCTCAACTTGCCGGGATTCCTGCTCAGCAACTTGGCGATCGTGGTGCTGATGCCGTTGTGCGGACGACCGCGCGTGGCGTGGGCGTTCGTGTGCGGTCGCAGCCGAGCCCTGCGCGAACTGCCGGCGATCCTGGCTGAACGGCGGCGCTTGCGGCCGTTGCGGCGGGTGAGCTGGTGGCGCGTGTGGTGGCGCCAGCGGTCGTTTGTCGTCGAGTACGCGCGCCTCTTGTGGTTGCTGGTGAAGGCGCAGCGCGTGGGACTGATGGAGAGCGAGCGTACGAAACGCGACTGAAGCGAGGGCTCGTCTGTTGCAGCTTGCGACAGCGCGTGCCTCGTGCTGAGAAACGCCACGCCGGGCTCAAGCCGCCGTCGCAATCGCCCATCATCCAAGTGGCGCATTCCGTTCGGCACCAGTTCGACATCGCGGCAATGGACATCTTCAGCATTCTCGGCTTGGTCGTCGCGATCGTCGGCATCATCGGCGGCATGATCTTGGAGGGCGGTCACCCCGACTCCCTGCTGCAGGTGACGGCGTTCATGATCGTCATCATCGGCTCGCTTGGAGCGACGATGGTGGCGACTTTGCCGTCGGACATGCCGTTTGCGATCAAGTCGTTGAAGCGGTTCTTCTTGCCGGGCAAGTACGACTTCCACGGGGTGATGGAGAAGATCCTCGATCTCGCCAACTTGGCGCGGCGCGAAGGCCTGCTGGCGTTGGAAACCTATGCCAACAGCGGCCAGGGCGACCCCTTCCTCGTCAAGTGCCTGACGCTCGCGATCGACGGCAGTTCGGCCGAAGCGATCCGCGAGTCGGTCGAAGTCGACATGCACATCCAGGAAGAGGACGACAAGGCGGGCATGAAGTTCTGGGAGTCGTGGGGTGCGCTGGCGCCGACCGTCGGCGTGCTCGGCGCCGTGCTCGGTCTGATGCACGTGATGAGCGTGTTGTCGCAGCCTGAGCTGATCGGCCCCGGCATCGCTGTCGCGTTCGTCGCAACGGTCTACGGCGTCGGCTTCGCCAACGTCGTGTGCCTGCCCATGTCGTTCAAACTGAAGCGGCACATCGAGCACGACCAGTTGCTGAAGAGCATGGTGCTCGAAGGCGTCGTCGGCATTCAGTCCGGCATCGCACCGGGCGCGCTGCGCAGCAAGTTGAAGGTCTATCTCGGTAGCCACGGCGGCGCTGCTGCCGACAAGAAGCACTAGTCGCGAGATCGCATGGCGAAGAAGCACAAACACGAAGAGCACGTCAACCACGAGCGCTGGGTCATCAGCTTCGCGGACATGATGACGCTGCTGTTCGCGCTGTTCGTCGTGCTGTATGCGCTCGGCGTGCAGGATCTCGAGAAGTTGAAGAAGCTGAAGAAGTCGATCCAATTCGCGTTCCACATTGCCGGCGAAGGCAAGACGAAGGACGAAGGGTTGTTCGACCAGCAGGCGGGCGGCGGTGACGTCTCCGCAGCGGTGCCGCTGCTGACCGCGCAGAGCGGTGAGATGCGCGAGTTCTTGAAGGAGACGCTGGTCGAGTACCAGGAGGTGGCCGGCAAGTCCCTGGAGTTCGACCAGAGCAACGATGCGGTGGCGATCACTGCCCCGCTGTCGGATTTCTTCGACAGCAACCGGCCGTTCCCGGTCAAGCGGGAGCAGTTGACGTGGCTTGGCCGCACGGTGGATGCGTCGCTGACGTTCACGTCGGATGTGCGCGTGCTGATCCAGGCGCCAGAGGTTGCCATCGGGCGAACTCCGCAGGGTGGGCCCATCACCTCGCGCCAGCTGTGCTACGAGCGCCTGACCGCCATCGAGAAGGCCATCAAGACCAACCCGCAGATTCGCGACGGCATGATCGGTCTCGAGTTTCGGCTGCAGAAGCAGGCGCCAGGCCGCCCGCTGGGCAACTGGGAAGATCAGGCGACGATCACGCTGAGCTTCTCGAACGCACGGCCGGAAGGTCGCTGAGCCGACGTCAGGCCGACGGTGTCGCCAGCATGCGCGCGAGGATGGTCTTCTGGATCATCGACGTGCCTTCGTAGATGCGCAGCGCTTGGATGTCGCGCCACAGCCGCTCCGCCGGGAAGGCTGAGCTGTAGCCGCGGGCTCCGTGCAGCATGACCGCGTCATCGGCTGCCTTCGCGGCGGCTTCGGTCGCGTAGAGCTTCGCCATCGCGACATCGGCGTGCGTCTCGTTGCCAGCGCCGCGCCGCTGCGCGCAGCGATGCACGAGGCCGCGGCTTGCGTGCAGCGTCGTCAACATGTCGGCGAGGCGTTCTTGCACCATTTGGAAATGCGCCAGCGGCTGGCCGAACTGTTGGCGGCCGGTCGTGAAGGCGACGGCGGCGGCCAAAGCCGCGCGATGAATGCCGACGGCACCAGCTGCAACCGACAGCCGACCGGCGGCCAGTCCGCCCATCGCGACACCAAAGCCCTTGCCGATCGGGCCGAGCACTTCGATGGCGGCGACCGCCAAGCCATCGAAACGCAACACGGCGTGGTCACTGCCGCGGTGGCCCAGCTCAATGCCTGGCATCGGTTCGCGCGTCAAACCAGCGCGCGTGGTGTCGACCAAGAACGCCGTGATACCCGCGCGCCCTTGCGCTGGATCGACGGTCGCGAACAGGATCATGACGTCGGCAATGCCACCGTTGGTGATCCAGTGTTTCTCCCCGCGCACCCGGTAGCTGCCATCCGCTTGCCGTTGTGCGGTTGTGCTGAGCGCCGCGGCGTCGCTGCCGGCGTTGGGCTCGGTCAGGGCAAAGCAACCGATCGCTTCGCCGCGCACCAGTGGGCCAAGCCAACGTTGGCGCTGCGCATCATTGCCGAATTTGGCGAGGCACTGGGCGACGAGGCCCGTCTGCACGGCGCAGAAGCCGCGCGCGTTGCCGCAGACGGCGCCGAGCTCTTCGTGGGCGAGTGCCAACTGCAACGGCGTCCACGCGCTGCCGCCATGTTCGCGCGCCAGCGGGCCGCCGAGCACGCCGGCCGCGGCGAGCTCGTCCACCATCGCGCGACGGAACTGGCGGTTCTCGTCGATCGCGCGCGCATGCGGCGCGAGCTTGTCGTTGGCGAACGCGCGCAGGCGCTGCACGAAGTCGCGGTGCTTAGCGTCGAGATCGCTGTCAGGCAACCAGAGGTCTTGGTTCATCGGCCGAGGAAGCGCACGTCGCGCTTCTCCATCCATGCGTTGTAGAACTCGCGGTGGTCGTGGGCGCGCAGCAGCAGCGCTTGCGCCTGTGCCTCTTGTTCGATCGCGGCTTCGAGGTCCATCGGCCACTCGTTCCACACCATCTTCTTCGTCATCGCGAGCGCGAGGCCAGGGCCAGCGGCAAGGCGGCGCGCCAGCGTCAGCGCTTCCGTCATCACCAGATCGCTCGGCACCACACGATTGGCGAGGCCGATCCGGTGGCATTCGTCGGCGGTCACCTTGTCGCCGAGCATTAGCAGTTCCATGGCGCGGCCGGTGCCGATCACTTTGGGCAGCAGCCACGCCGCACCCATGTCGGCGCCGGTCAGTCCAACCTTGGTGAACAGGAACGCGAACTTCGCCTGCTCGGACATCACGCGCAGGTCGCAGGCCAGCGCCAGCACGGCCCCGGCGCCGGCGGCGATGCCGTTGATGGCGGCGATGATCGGCTTCTGCAAGCGCAGCATGTTGCGCACCACGGCTCCCGTCATGCGCGTGAACGCGAGTGTGCCGTCGAGTTCGCTTTCGAGCAGCGGCCCGATGATGTCCTCGACGCTGCCGCCGCTGCAAAAGCCGCGACCGTGGCCGGTGAGCACAACGACCTTCACCGTCTCGTCGTCATCGAGCTCGCGGAAGAGGCGTTCGAGTTGGCCGTAGATCGCGAACGTCAGCGAGTTGAGCGTCTCGGGTCGATCGAGCGTCAACACCGCGACGCCATCGCTGCCACGTTCGAAGCGAAAGTCGTATTGGCTCATGATGGTTGCGGGCTGGCAGGAAGCGGGTTCAGTCGAGGAACGCGGGCGTTGGGCGATCGAGATCGTAGACACAGCCCGTTGGCTGTTCGCGCAGCAACCAAGCGACCGCGGCGGCGACTTCGTGGGGAAGGTGCATGCGGCCGATGCGGTTCTGCGCGGCCATGCGCGCGAACGCGGCGTCGGCGGTGGTCTTGCCGCGCGCGGCAATGGCGGCGGCAGCGCCGCGCGTGATGTCGCTGTCGACAAAGCCTGGGCACAGCGCGAAGACGCGCACGCCGGCCGGCGCCAGTTCGGCGTGCAGTGCGCGCGCCAGCCCGACCATGCCATGTTTGGCGGCGGTGTAGGCGGCGGTGAATGGGTAACCGCGCAGGCCAGCCGTCGACGCCAAGTGCACGAGACAGCCACTGCCCCGCTTTTTCATGGCGGGTGCGGTGGCGCGCGCGAAGGCGAGCGGCGCGCCGACGTGCAGGTCGAAGGTCTCGCGCAGCATCGCCGGGGTGGTGTTCTCGATCTTGTCGGACGGGGCGGTGCCGGCGTTGCTGACGACCGCCGTGATCGGGCCGAGTTCGCGTTCGGCCGTGGCGACGATCGTCGCCACCGCACCTTCCTCGCGCAGGTCGGCGGCGACGGTCGCGACGGTGGCGCCGCCCTGGCGCAGGCTGGTGGCGACGGCCTGCAGGCTCGCCGCATCGCGGGCGGTGAGCAGGAGGCGATGGCCGGCTTTGGCGAGCGCTTCGGCGATGGCCTTGCCGATGCCGCGGCTGCTGCCGGTCACGATCGTCACGACGGCGGCGGGGGGTGACGCGGGAGTGTTCATGCGGGTGCGCCTGAAGTTGGCGTCGTCAACCTGCCGATACCAGGGGCAGGATAGGGAAGACGGGAGTCGAGTTAGTCAGTCAGAGGACGACCCCCTTGGAAGGGCCCGGCGGGAACCGGGCCCTTTCTCTTTTCTACGCGGCAGTTTTCGCCAGGGCTACGGTCGGGCGGCCGTCGCTGCCGATGCCAACGGTGCTTCCCTCCCAGGATCGAACTCATGTTGCACCGGTCGTTGGCTACCGCCCTCTTGGCGTTGGTGTTGTCCGCAGCCCCTGCCCAGTCGGTGGTGGTGCCGAGCCTGTGCGCGGCTTTGCCCGGCAACGCCGCGATCTCTCTGCCCTTCCGCTGGAGTCACGGCACGCTGCAGGTCTTTGTCGATCCGCCGATGCTACCGACGAACTTCGTCGGCCAGACGGTCACCGGACTGTGGCTGCGACGCCCAACTCTGCCTGGCGATGTCGCCTATCCGGCGATCACCCGCACGTTGACGGTGCGCGGTGGCTTCACGCCGAACGCGGCGTTTCAAATGGCTGGAACGATCGCCCAGAACCGGCCAGCGAACTCGATCGTGCTGTTCGGTCCAGCCCCGGTAACCACGGCCGCAGTGAGCGCCCCGGGTCCGGCGACGTCTGTTGGAGCGGACCTCGTGCACATCGTGTTCACGCAGCCGTTGCCGGTCGTCGCTGGCACCTTGGTGCTCGAGATTGCGACTTCGGATGCCCCGCTGCAGATCAGCACCGACCATTGGGTGGACGCGGTTTGGCAAGCGGACGGGGCGGACCAGGGTTACGTCGTCACCGTCGGGGACGGCAGTTGCACGACGCGTCCCGAACCGGCGCTGCTGCGCTGGACGGCGGCCCAAGGACCGATGGCGGGCACGACGGCTGCCTTCGAGATCACCGGCGCGCCCCCGACGATCGGTAGTTCGGTGGGCTTTGTGCTCTGTTGGGTTGGAACGGACCCGCAAACACGACCGGCTGGGGCCGGTTATCTGGGCTTTGGTGCCTCGTTGCTGCCGATCGACCCGGGGTTTGTCGGCTGCCATCAGTGGGCGCCGTTCGACGTCGCTTGGGTGGGGCCAACCGACGCGGCTGGCAAGTTCGCTACCTCGTTGCCGATCCCAGGCAACGCGCCACTGGGAACGCGCCTTGGCTTGCAGGCCGCTTGGCTCGACCTGTCGCGGCCGGTGCTGCCCCTGTCGTTCACGAATGGCCTGGCGGTCGTGGTCGGGGCCGCGGGCGTTGGCAACCGCTGCAGCACGATGTTCTTTCCGGCCGGCACGGTGACGTCGCCTTGGCCGCCCTTCCTCGGGCAGATGCCCGTGCTGCGCCTCGAATACTGAGCGGCGGCGAGTTCGTGGTCATGCAAACCCTTGCATGGTCGGCGGCGCCCGCTACTCTCCCCCGCCCTCAGAAAGCGGCCGTGCCCGGCCGCCCGAGCAGCCATGGCCAAATCGAAGAAGAAGAAAGAGATCGTGTTCCTGGTCTGTCAAGAGACCGGCGATCGCAACTACACCATCATGAAGAAGCCCGGCACCAACAAGCTGGAGCTCATGAAGTACTCGCCACGCGTGCGCAAGCACACCAAGCACATCGAGAAGAAGAAGTAGGCGAAGTCGGCGCGCTGGTCGTATCGGCGTGCCGATCGTGTCGGCGCCTCGATCGCGTCGGCGCCTCGATCGAGTTTGGGTTGTGCGTCCGCTCGACGTGTTGCTCGCTCAATTGGCGGTGCCGTCACCGCGGTGAGCCGCCTGGTGTCGCCGATTGGCCGCCAGGTAGGCAGCGGTGCAAGATCGCCTCCAGGGTTTCCCGGCTCTTGGCGTCCATGGCGAGCCCGCGCAAGCGCTGCCCCAGGCGATCGATGGCGTTCATGTCGCCGCTGGCTTCCAGATTCTGCAGGGCCAGCACCAGCGAGCCGACCCGGATTGGATCGCTGGTCAGGCGCGGGTCGTCGAAGGCCTGCATCAAGGACTTCTCGGCAATGCCTGGCTCGCCGCGGCTGGTGAGGGCGAAGACCGCCCGCATGCGAACGTCCAGCGACGGGTCGTTCTGCAGCGCGAGCTGGGCGACTTCGAGGCCGAGTGGTGTGCGTGCCATGCCGACGCCGCTCACCAGGTCGCAGCGGATGTTGCTGTTGGTGTTGGTCGCGAGCAATTCGCGGTAGTTGTCGGCGACCGCCTCCGGGGCGCGGAAGCCCAGCACCATGTAGGCGCTGGTGGCGCGCGGCAAGATCGGCGCCAGTTCTCGCAGGAGCGCCAGGGCTTCGGCCGGTGGCAGCTCGCGGGCGGCGAGCCCGGCGATCTCATTGGCAACGTTGGTGTCGTTGTGTTCGCGCAGCCAAGCCAGCACGAGGCCGCGGTAGCGGGGGTCTTTGAGCAGCTGTCGGCAGGCCGCTGTGCGTTGGCTTGGATCGCTGTCCGTCAGCAGCAGCAGCGCCAGCCGCGACATTTCGTCGGAGGAGCGTTCGTTGTAGAGCTGCAGGTTGTCCCAGAGGGTCAGCAGCAGTTGGGTGGCGATCTCCCGCGGGAAGCGTTCTTCGGCAGCGAGCTTGACGAGCCCCAGCACGCTCGGCTCGTGCACCGCGCGCAGGAAGCGTTGCTTGTTGAGCACGTGCTCGCCGACCAAGGCGGTGATCGGCGTGCTTGGCATGACATCGAGTGCGGCCTGCACGAGGGCATTGATGCGCGTGTAGTCGTTGGCGGCGGCGGCCCCGGAGTGGCGGCGTTCGCATTCCGTTCGCAGCACGAGTTGCAACACGATGCGGCGGCCGCTCGTCAACGCGTCGCCGCTGGTGGTGGGGGACGCTGGATCGCCAACGAGAGTCGTCGCCATGCCGATGGCGCGTTCGCCCGCGTCTTTGAAGCGTTCCATGAGCTCGCCAAAGCGCGCCCGCGATTGCTGATCGGATTCGGTGGCGGCGGTCACGTCATCCTGTTGCGCCAGCTCGGCGGTGCGCTGGCCGAGGCGCACGAGGTCGTCGATGAGGTCTTCGAACGAGCGCAGGGCGACGGCCTCGGTGGGGGTCGCCGCTTCGCGCGGCAGTTCGGTGCTGGTCGCCGCGATCGGTGGTGGGGCGGAGACGAGTGCGGCTCCGTTGCTGGTGACCGGCGCGGGCGCCGCGGCCGATTCGACGTGAGGTCGCGGCCAATTCAGGGCGAGGATCAGGGCGAGCAGGAACGAGCCGACGAACAGCGGAATGAGGTACGTCAGCGGCTTCTGCCGCCAGCGGGGCGCTTGCATGGGGAGACTCCAAAAAGTGAGAGGGGGAGCCCCGTCAACGTGATGAGACTCCCCCTAGTAGTGCTCCACCGGGGGCATCACGACTGCGGTTTCGGAGCTGGGCACGGGATCGTGGTCAGCCGGTCCAGGCTGTAGGCAACGACCATGCGATCAAACTGGCAGCTGGTGCCAATGGGGATGAACAGCCAGTAGCGGGTCACACAAACGAAGTAGTGCATCGTCACCGGCACCGTTCCGGTCACCTGCACCATCGTCTCCATGTTCGTGCGGGCCGCCTTCTGGTGCGGCGGCGTGATCAGAGCGAACAGCGGGCAGCCGCCATTGGTTGTCGTGACCGTCACGCCGCCGAACGAGTAGGTGACGCTGCCGCAGTTTTGCGAGGCCCCGTACTCGATGCGCCCTGGCTGATTCTCCGCGAACTCCTTGGGGCAGCTCGACTGCGCTGCCAACTGCAAGCCGAACACCAACGCCGCTGCTGTCATCAGGAACTTCGTGATCATGGTGAGACTCTCCTGTTTTGAGTGCCGTGGCACCCATTCGCGGGCCGAGTGGAATGTGAGAGGTGCGACCCGCGCAGCACCTTCCCGCCGGCGCTAATGTGTCTGCTCAAACGCAACGGGAGCACTTTGGCGCGAAATCCTGCGCAGGCGCCGTCGACCGTTGCTCAGCCGTTCTGCAACTCGCGCCACGCGGCTTCGATGCCGACGTCGACACTGGCGGCGCGCCAGCCGAGTTCGCGCTCGGCCTTCGCACTGGAGAACCACAGGAAGCGCCCCGCCAACAGCAGGATCTCGCTGGTGACCGGCGACTTGCTGCCGAGCAGTCGTTCCTTCCAACGCAGCGCGCGCGCCGCTGCCGCCACGAGTCGGCGGGGTGCTACCTTGCGCGGTGCGCGGCCGCCGATGATGCGGGCGATGCGTTGCAGCAGTTCGGCGCCAGTCAGGTTCTCGCCGCCAAGGATGTAGCGCTCGCCGCGGCGTCCCTTCTTTAGCGCGGCCATCAGCCCGCCGCAGATGTCGACGACGTTGGCGACATTGAGGCCGCCGGGCGGCGCCAACTTCACTTGGCCGGCGAACACGGCGCCGAGCAGCGAGCCATCGCCTTTGCGGCGATCGCCGACGCCGTACATCGAGGCCGGATTGACGATCACCACATCGAGCCCGCGCCGACACTCAGCGAGCACATGCCGTTCGGCTTCGAACTTGCTGTCGCAGTAGCCGATGTGCAGTGGCCCAAAATTGAACGGCGTCGTTTCGTCCACCGCCTCTGGGCGATCCCGGAAGGCCACCGCCGAAATCGTCGAGACGTGCAGAAAGCGCCGCACGCCGGCTGCCCGCGCTGCCGCCGCGAGGGCGCCGGTAGCCGTGGCATTCGCCGCAAACATTGCCTCGCGGTCCTCGCGGCGGAACGAAACCAACGCCGCCAGGTGCACAATCGTGTCGGCGCCGGCGACGCCGCGCGCGATGGCGGCGGCATCGGCGAGGCGACCTTCGATGCGTTCGTGCGCGACGGTCGCCAGATGCGGCACCACCTGCTCAGGGCGCACGAGCACGCGCAGGGAGTATTCCTGGGCGAGCATCGGCACCAGATGGCGGCCGACAAAGCCGCTGGCACCGGTGAGAAAGCAAGTCGGGAGCACGCGCGCAGGGTAGCGGCCGCGCGCCGTGCTGCCGACGCTCGGGCGCGAACTTCTTTGGGCTCAGCGGCGTCAGCCGCCGACGATCGCTTCGATGGCGCCGGTCGCCAGAATGCCGGCCGGATTGACGTTCGCTGCCAGCGGGAACGCTTGGGCGAACAGCGCGGCACCGATGATCGACGACGAGTTGGGCAGCACGATCGGCATCGCGGCGGTGGTCAAGGTCTGCGTCAGCACCGTCGTCAACACGGGGTCAACCCACAGCGAGCAACCGGTCATGCCGATGGTGCTGAGGTCGACCGGCAGCGGGGAACCATTCCACGTCGTGTTCTGAAAGCCGATGGCGCCAACGGTGGCGAGCACGCTGGCCGAGAGTCCTTGCACGCGCAGATTGAACGTGGTGCCAATGGTCGGTGTGCTGGTGCCGAGCACCGCCAGGGTCGGCGACAGGCCGCCGCCGCTGCAAGCGGTGCCGTAGCTCGCGCTCCACGCATAGCCGCGCAGTTTTGCTAGTTCGCGTCGCAGCGTCCGATAGGCCTCGCTCGCCGTCGCCGACAGTGGCTGCAGCAGCAGGTTGGTGTTCTCCCATGGGTCGACGGTGAGGTCGTACATCTCTTCGCGAACCGTCAGCGCCGCTTGCACGAAACGCAGCACTTCGAACTGGCCATTACGAATCATCTCAGTGTCGCCGCTCGCGGCCATCGCCGTGCTGCCTGCGAACCGCTGCGAATACGAGAACGTGCGCGGCGCTGGTTGCCCGGCGGCGCCCAGCAGTGCCGTCGCACTGATGGTGTCGAGCGTGACGTTGCTTGGCAGGGCAGCGCCTTGCAGCGAGGCGATCGTCGCAAACAGATCAACGGCATGCACGAGTGCGGACTCGACGCGCGGCGCGCCACCGACGGCCGGCCCCGCCACGATCAGCGGCACGCGGATGCCACCCTGGTAGATCGTGCCCTTGCTGCGCTGCGGGATGAACGGCGCTTGCGTCACCGCCGAAGTGGTGCCGTTGTCACCGAGAAAGATGACGGTGGTGTTGGCCAGCGTCGCCGGGGGCAACGTGGTCAGGAAGCGATTGAGCTCGTTGTCCATCGCCTGCACCATCGCCTTGAAGAACGGAATCGGCATCGTCGCCGGATTGAGACCGGCGAGGTTCTGCGTGTGCAGTGCGGCGGGCGGCGCCTCGTAGGGCGAGTGGCCGGAGTTGAAGCTGAGCATCAAGAACCACGGCTGGGCCGTCGCCGCCACGAACGTCAACGCTTCATCGACGGCGTCGGTCGTCGCGTAGATGGTGGACGTCGCCGACACGCCGTTCTCGACCTTCGCCCATTGGTAGTAGCTCGGCAGCGTGCCGCCGAGCGAACCAGTGAACGTGCCAAAGCCCTCCGCCGTCGGGGTCAAGGCGCCGAGGTCGGTGCCGAGATGCCACTTGCCCATCAGTGCCGTTTGCACGCCCGCCGGGCCGAGGATTTCTGGCAGCAGCACTTCACTGGCGGCGAGGCCTGGGCCGTTCATCAGCGCCGTGCCGACGCCGGTGCGAAAGCAGTGGCGGCCCGTAAGCACCGACGCTCGCGTTGGCGAGCAAAGCGGGCACGCCTGGGCATTGGCGAAGCGAATGCCGCGCGCGGCCAGGGCGTCGATGGCTGGCGTTGGCGGCGGATTGCTGCCAAGGCCATAACAACCGATCGAATCGACCCCGACGTCGTCAGCGACGACCAGCAGCACGTTCGGTGTCTGCGCGGCCAACGGGATCAGCGAGAACGCGAATGCGGCGGTGAATCGGTGCATCGAGGGAGAGTGGCGAGTGGTGACGGGTTGGCCGAGCCGCGAGTTACGGGGACGGTACGAACGCTCCCACGACACGAGTCTCATCGCGGCGCCAGCAGCAACTGTTCGATGCGACGGGCGGCAGCGCCGAGTCGTTGGCCGGCGGCGGTGCGTTCGGCCGCCGCGACGCCGTCCTGGGCCAGCATCACGACGTGCACGACAGCGCCCTGCGGCCCTTCGCGCCAGCCGGCCTCGACGCGCGTGACGGGGTCGCTGTCGAGGGCGCCGCCCTTGGCGAACACCGCGCGACCTTGGGCATCGGCGGCCCGCACCAGGATCAGGCGGCAGGCCTCGATGGTCTGGCGCGACAGCCCGTCGACCGACCGCGCCGCGAGGGAGCCATGCACGGCGGCGAGCGAATGCGCCGTGGCGTCGTTGTCGCCGTTCACGGTGCGATCCGTGAGCATGTAGCGGCGCACGTGCAGACCCCGCCACAGCGGGTCGCGCGCGTGCACTTTCGACTGCAGCCAAATGGGGCCACCGAGGCAGGCGGTCACCAGATTGGCCGCGACGTTGTAGGTGAGGTTGTCGACGCCCTTGCTCGAGATCATCGCTTCGGCCAGGCGGCGCGTGCTGACGCCAGCGAGCGCCTGCTGAGCCACAGCCCGCTGGGCTGGCGTGAAGTGCGCCACGGCTGGGTGCTGGTCGTCGGCGAGCACGGCATCGGCGCCGGGCAACGGGCGATCGAGCGCGTCCGCGTGCGCCGCGAACAGTTCGACCAGATACGCGGCCTTGATCGCGCTGGCGCACGGCATCGTCGCCTCGACGTTCCACGCGAGCTGTGGTTCGCCGCGGGCGGGACCGAGCCACACGGCAGCGCGCATGCCGTGGCCCAGTTCGGCGACGACGGCGCGCACTTCGGCCAGCAAGCGAGGGTCGTCGGCGCGATCGGCGATCGGCGGCACGTGGGTGGCGCACGCGACCAACAGCAACAGGATTGCGAGCAGGCGGCAGTTCGGCATGCTGCGAGAATGTGCGCGGTCCTGCGTTCGGGCCAGGGGCCAGACGCGAGATCCGTGCCCCACCTCTCGATGCGCATCCTGCACACCGCGGACTGGCACCTCGGCCACACCCTGCGCGATCACTCGCGCGAGGCGGAGCACGAGCACTTCCTGCGCTGGCTGATCGGCACGGTGGTGGCGCGCGAAGTGAATGCGCTGCTGATTGCGGGCGATGTCTTCGATGCGGCCAATCCGCCGCCGTCGTCGCTGCGGCGGTGGTTCTGGTTTCTTGGCGAACTGAAGCGCGCGAGCCCCAACGTGCAGGTGGTGGTGATCGCCGGCAACCACGACTCGGCAGCGCGGTTGGTCGCCCCGCGCGAACTGCTGGCGGCGTTCGATGTGCGGGTGATCGGCTCGATCGAGCGCGATGCGAATGGACGTCTGCGAACCCAGGACCTGCTGGTGCCGTTGCGCAACCGGGCGGGCGACGTGGCGGCGTGGTGTGTCGCGATCCCGTTCTTGCGCAGCAGTGATGTGCTGGCGCTGTTGCCCAGCCCGTCGAGCGCCGTCGCCGTCGATCGCACGGACTATGTGTTGCCGCGACCTGGCGCCGCGACTGCACCCGAAGACGTTGGCGATCCGCTGATCGACGGCATGCGCGCGCTGCACGCCGAAGTGTTCGCGGCGGCGCAGTCCGTTCGCACGCCAGGCCAAGCGTTGGTCACCATGGCGCACGGGTATCTGGTCGGCGGCGCGCTTAGCGAGCTGAGTGAACGCAAGGTGCTCGGCGGCAATCAGCATGCGCTGCCGATCGATCTGTTTCCCGCGGACTGTGCATACGTGGCACTCGGTCACTTGCATCGGCCGCAGCCGGTTGCTGGTCACGAACACGTGCGCTACAGCGGTTCGCCGATTCCGCTGTCGATGCCGGAACGTGTGCACGCACACCATGTGGTGTTCGCCGATCTCGATGGCGAGCGCCTCGCCAAGACCTGGTCGCTGCGCGTTCCGCAATTGGTGCCACTCGTGCGGTTGCCGGAGCACGGCGAGCACGAACCCGAGGCGGCGCTGGCGGCGGTGGCGGCCTTGCCACCTCGCGACGCGAACATGGCCGACGAGCTGCGGCCGCTGGTCGAAGTTGCGGTGCGCTTGCCGCAACCATCGCCGCTGCTCGGGGAACGTATTGCGCGCGCCATCGCCGATCGCAATGCACGGCTCGTGCGCGTCGAGGTCATTCTCGCGGGCGAACGCGGCGCGCCCGACGCCACGTCGCGGCCGACCGAGTTGGCCTCGCTGCAACCTGAGGATGTGTTCGTGCGCCGCTACCACCGCGACCATCAGGGGCCGGTGCCGGAGCCGCTGCTGACGGCCTTTCGCGAACTGCTCGACAGTGTGCAGCACGAGGGTGGCGCATGAGGATTCTCGCGATCCGCGGCCAGAACCTCGCCAGCCTCGCCCGGTCGTTCGAGATCGATTTGGTGAACGGTCCGTTGGCCAATGCGGGGCTGTTTGCGATCACCGGTCCAGTCGGTGCTGGCAAGAGCACGTTGCTCGATGCGCTGTGTCTGCCGTTGTTCGATCGCACCCCGCGGCTGTCGGGGCGCGGCGGGGCTTTGGTCGGCGACGACGGCGAGAGCCCGACCGATTGGCTGCGCGCCAATGACCCGCGCACGTTGCTGCGGCGCGATGCAGCCAGTGGGCATGCCGAGGTCGACTTCATCGGGCGCGATGGTGTTCGCTATCGGGCGACCTGGTCGGTGCGGCGCGCGCGGCGGCGGGCCGACGGCCGCGTGCAAGAGCAAGAACTGCAGCTGACGGATCTCGATCGCACGCAGGTCATCGCCAGTGGCCGTCGCAGTGAAGTGCTGGCAGCGATTGCGCAGCGGCTCGGTCTCGACTTCGGCCAGTTCTGTCGCTCTGTGCTGCTCGCCCAGGGGGACTTCGCGGCGTTCCTGAAAGCCTCGGCGGATGAACGCGCAAAACTGCTCGAGACACTGACCGGTGCGGACATTTATCGGCGGCTGTCGCGGGCAGCGCATGAACGCGCGCGCGCCAAGACGCACGAAGTGGCGTTGTTGCGCGCGCAGATCGATGCGCAACCGCCGCTCGCGGAGGATGTGCGCACAACGCTGGAGCGAGCCTTGGCGCAGTGGCAGAGTCAGCTGCAGACGTGTGCGATCGGCATCGCCTTGGCGAGTCGGTATGTGACGTGGCACGACGCGGCGGCGCGCCATCGGCACAGTGAAAGCGACGCGACGGTGAAGTTGGATGCAGCGATCGACGCGCACTCGGCGGCCGCGCCACGCCGTCTCGCGCTGGAGCGTCGTCAGCGGGCGATGGCGGTGGTGCCGCGGTGGGAGGTGATGGTGTACGCGCAGGCAGCCGTTCGCGCGGTGCGTGGCAAGTGGACGACGGCGCAGCAGCAGTTCGCGGCGTGTGGGTTGCAGGCGGACGCACTGAGGCAGCGGTTGGCGACGGCGTTGCAGGCGGCGCTTGGGCAGATGGCGACCGTGGCGGTGCCCGCGTTGGTCCGCGATCTGCCGCAATGGGAGGCCTTGCTGCAGCAGTGGCAACAGAGCGAGGCGGCGGCGGCGCGCGAGATGAAGGCCCTGGCTGCCAAGGAAACAGCGGTCGAGACGGCGACGCGCGCCATGAACGCGAGGAACAGCCAGTTGCAGGACGCGGCCGATGCGGTGAGCGCCGCCAGCGCCGCGGTCAAAGCCGCCGAGGCCGGTGCGGATGCGTGCGATGGCGAAGGGCTGGCTGCGCGGCGTCGAGAAGCGCAGGTGCAGCGCGATGCGACCACGAGACTGGAGTTGCTGGTCAAGGAGTGGCGCGCGGCGATCACCACGGCACAGGCGGCGACCGATCGATGCTCGGCATTGGCCATCGAGCAACAGCAGTGGACGACCGAGTTGGCGGCATGCACGGCGCGGCACGTCGAGGCCAGCAGCGCGCGGGATCGCGCCCTCGAGCGAGCCGACGCCGCGCGGACGCAAGCGGGCTTGGCGCCGTTTCGCAGCAAGCTGGTGGCCGGCGAGCCGTGCCCTCTGTGCGGTGCCAGCGAGCATCCGGCGCCGTTGGCGCACGACGACGTTGGTACGCAGCGGGCGCTCGGCGAGTTGACGGCACGTGAGCTTGACCTGGCGGCAGCGGTGGGCGAACTGGCGCGTGTGCGCGGTGAGCAGAAGGCCACGCTGGCGCAGATGGAATGGGTCAACGCGACGCAGGTCGCTGGCGTCGAAGGCGTGGCACAAGCGGTAGCAGCCTGGGCGCTCGCGTCGGGCACTTCGGGCACAGCCGCCAACGGCGACGTCGAAGTCGCCGCCTACCACGCCACCGCGGCGGTCGCCGAACTCGCCGCCCTCGCGACGCAGATCGAGCTGGAAGACAGCTCTGCACGCAAGGCAATGAGTGCGTTGCAGGCTGCCGTTCGCACGGCGACCAAGGCGCAGACGACGTGGTCGGCCGCTGACGCGCAGCAGAAAACGGCGGCAGACCAACACCAACAGGCGGTGACGGCACGCGCCGCCGCGCACGCGCGCATCGAAACCGAGCGGCAGCGTCTTGGCGAATGCCAGGCGGCGCTGGCTGGCGCTTGTTTGGGACTCGCCAACGGGGTCGCCACCATCGCCGCCATTGCGAACGATCGGCTCGCGGTGTTGCGCCAACTGCATGCGCTGCACCACCAACACGCGGCCGCGCAGCGATCGCTTGCGGACGCGGCGCAGGTTGAGACGCAGGCATCAGCGGTCGTGGTTGGCGCCGAAGCCGATGAGCGAACGGCCGCTGCCGCCTTGGTCAAAGCGCTGGCCATCGCGACCGTGGCGATCGATGACGTCGCCGCCGCCGCGCAGTCCGGCGCCGATGCGCTCGCCGCCGAGGCCGAAGCCTTGCGAGCGTTCGATGCTGAGGTGGCGCGCCTGCGCGCGGTGCTGCAGGAGCGAGTCAACCAACGCAAACTGCACGAGGACCACGACCAGCCATCGCTCGATGCGGTCGAGGCCGCGCGGGCGTTGGCCGATGCCCGCAACGCCGCCGATGCCGTGCAGAGAAAGGAGCAGGACCTGCGCGTGCAGTTGGGCGCCGACGACCTCGTGCGCCGCCACCGCGCCGAGATCGCGCCGCGCCTGGACGCTGGCGAACGCGCGCTGCAACTGTGGCAAGGGCTCGACGACTTGATCGGCAGCAGCACCGGCGATGCGTTCGCGGTGTTCGCGCAAGAACTGACGCTCGACCTGCTGTTGCTCGAAGCCAATCGGCGGCTGTCGGAGCTGGCGCGGCGCTACCGGCTGCACAAGAACGTCGGTGGCGAACTGGAGTTCGTCGTCGTCGATCTCGACCTCGGCGGCAGTCGGCGCAGTCTGCAGACCTTGTCCGGTGGCGAGACGTTCTTGGTGTCGCTGGCGTTGGCGTTGGCGCTGGCCACCTTGGCGGCGCCGAAGTCGCGCGTCGAGACGTTGTTCCTCGATGAGGGCTTTGGCACGCTCGATGCCCACAGTTTGGAAGTGGCGCTCGGTGCGCTCGATTCGCTGCAAGCGACCGGCTGCCAGGTCGGGGTGATCTCGCACGTCGAAGGCATCGCCGAGCGCATTGGCGCGCAGGTGGTGGTGCAGCCCGAAGGCGGCGGTCAGAGCCGGGTGTTCGCGCAGGCTCGCTAGGTCACTTGCTGACTCACGCCGTCCTCACGACGTGGCCGGGGAGCATTCGATCTCGGGACGATCGATGACGTAGCCCATCGTCGTCACTTGGAACGGCACCACCGGCACCAGCAAGAAGCCGGTGCAGCGGTAGGCGATCAGAACGCGAGCCTTGGCGGTGGCGTTCCCCGGGTTGAAGCCCATGTGCGGAGCGGGGGCGCGGTGCGTCGGGGTGAGCAAGTGCCAGGTGGGCCACTGTGGCGCGCCGAGGCAGCCGAGGGCGACGGGGCCAGCTTCGATGGTGGCTGGTGTTGGCAGCGAGCCTTGGTGGTAGCAGGTCTGGGCGGCGAGCGCGGTGCTCGCGGTAAAGGAGATGACGGCGCGCAGGTAGGGCAGGCGATGGAGTGGGTTCATGCCTCTAGTGGCATTTGCACCGCTCTTTCGTGCAGCAAATCTGGCGCGTGCGCCGAAATCGTGGTCGTCGCGCGCCGGCTCAGCTCGGCAGCTTGTTGTGCGAGCCGTCGCAGAACGGCTTCTTGCACGAGTGCTTGCACCCACACCACGCGACGGTCTTCGCCTCTTTGACCATCTCGATGACGGGCACCATGCCCGAACCGGCGTGGGCGCCATCGCAGTACGGCTGCTTCTTGCTCATGCCGCACGAGCACCAGGCGTAGGCGCCGGGTTTGACGTCGAGCACGTAGGGAACGCGGGCGGGGATCTTGGGATTGGGCATTGTCGCAGGGCGCGAGAGCGGGGGTTGTCGGAGTGGCTAGCAACCTTAGGGTCCGCCCAAGAATAACTTGGCAGGGAAGGAGCTGAACACCAACGGCTGTCGAGGTGAGTGGGGAACGAGGCGCGGGGCGCCGGCCCCCGCCTTGTTTGCGAACGGCCTGCCGGCGTCGCCAAATCCTGCCTACTCGCTGCAGGCGCAGGTCGTGGCCTCCAACTACGTCATCTTCGCCTTCGCGAGCCAGACGGCGAACGTGCCACTCGGCAACGGCTGCACGCTGTTGGTCGACGACACTCAGATGATCGCGACGCACCTCGTGCAAGCGAATGGCTCCGGTGCGGCGACTTGGAACCTGCCGGTGCCGGCGGGATTGGCGGCGACCGACGTCGCTTGCCAGGCCTTCGAGTTGGTGGTCGGTGGGCCGATCGTCAACCTGCTGGCGGCGAGCAATGGCTTGCGCATTCGTGCGGCGGGCACCGGTTGCCCGTGATCGGCGGATCGTGATCTGGCGCGCCGAGTGGCGCTTTGCTCCACTGTGCGCATGAAGATGACTCCCGCCGAGCGCATGAACCTGATGCGCTTCGTGTGTTCCTTCGTCTGGACCGACTTGAAGGTGGCGCAGACGGAGCGCGATCTCGTCATGCGCATCGCCGGGCGCTTGGCGTTGAACGAGGCGGAGTCGCGGCAGGTCGCCGCCTGGCTGCAAGTGCCGCCGAACGTCGAGGAGATCGATCCGGCCAGTGTGCCGCCCGCGCACCGTCAGATGTTTTTGCAGGCGGCAGAACTGGCGATCAATGCCGATGGGCGCGTGGTGCCGGCCGAACGGGATTCGATGACGCTGTTCCGTTCGCTGCTGGATGGGTGAAGCGAGCCCGCGCGAACGTCAGAACGACGAGCGGTGCTTGTCCCACATGCGTTCGACGAACGGGGTCCACGCGCGCGTCCAGCTGCCGCGCGGCTCGATCTGCATGTAGCGATCGACGTAGTCGAACAGCGCGTCGTGACTCCAAGCATCCTTCAGACCCATGATGCGCGCCGCCAGCACGTAGCCACACATGGCATTGGCTGTGCAGCAGCGCCGATGCGGGTCGCCGGTCCACGACTTGCTGTCGAAGCGCGGGTCGTCGGCGTGGCGGTTGCCCCATTCGGGCAGGCCTTCGTCGTCAACGGTGTAGCCACCGTGGCCGTGGTTCCAGACCCCGCTTGAGGTCTCGGTGACCAAGAACGTTTGCGCATCTTCGGCGAAGGCAAACTTCTGGTCTTTGGCCAGCTGCAGCAGGGCGTCGTCGTTCAGCAAAGTGCCGGCGAGCAACACCGGGAACTTGCGGCCGCTACCACTGCCGCCGTCGGCGAGGAAGCGGCCGCCGCTCTGCACAATGCCGTAGCAGTCGATGCCGAACTGAACGAGGGCGATGGCGAGGGGGCGCTTCTGTTCGGCCTTGTGTTCGAGCTGCAGCACGAGCGCGGCTTGGCCGACGAGGTCCGCGAGGTCGCGCCCGTAGTCCGGCATGTTGGCGCGTGGGTGCAGGTAGCGTCCCGTCCAACCCGGCGTGTGGTCGAGCCACGTTCGTTCGAAGCGATCGACCAGTTCTTCGATCGTGGGCGCACCTGGCGTCGACTCGAGTTGCGCCAGGCGCGAGAGATCGAGGGTGTCGGCGGTCCAGCGGCAGCGCTTATCAGTGCCGCAGTACGGCGGCCGGAACGCGTTGTTGGGCGGTGGCTCGGCGAGGCAAGTCAGCAGCGCGCACGATTCGAGCTGCGGCACTTGGCCGCCGAGCGGCGCACTGGTGGCCGTCACCAAAGTGCAGCCGGGTGCGAGCGTGAGTGGCTGGTCGCGCGAGACGCCCAGCGCCACATTGCGCGCGCCGTCGTAACGACCGCCCGCGCCGTCCCCGAACATCGCGTTGTCGTAGCCCTGCGTCAGCGACTTGGGATCTGGATCGATCATCGAGCCGTGGCGAACGCGCGTGCCGTCGACCACGGCCTGCGGCGAGATGGCGACGATTGACACCGGGCCGATCACCCACCAATCGCCGTTCACGAAGCGGCCGGCTTGCACGGGCCGATCGAACGTCCACGTCGTGCCGAAGCGATCAAGCGCTACCAGATGCCCGGATGGCGCCGCGACTGCACCGGGCTCTGACGTGAGGGTCGGACTGCGCGCAACGCGTTCCCCGATGACGACGCCATCACTGGTGGATACCGCACTGCGGCTGTCGGCGAGGTCGGTCGCGCGCACGTTGACATGCAGCGGGACGCCGAGCGGCAGCTCGACGCCGGTGGTCGAGGCGCGCGTCGAGCCGCCCACTTCCGTCCACGGCAGCACATCGTCGCCGCCGGGCTTGGTGCCGATGCTCCACTCGTAGACCACCGGTAGCCCTTCGGGATCGAGGAACGCATCCCAGTTTGCGAACAAGGAGGAGCGAACGTCCTGATTGTCGACATCGGCACCAATGCCGTCGCGAACCTGGGCAATCGACGGTGGCCCATTCTGGGTCATAGGCGGTGGCGACGGGGACGAGGTGCACGCCGCGGCCGTGAGCGCCAGCCCAGACAAGGCGCACCAGACGCCGACTGTCCCGGGGGCGCCGCTGCCGACATCGCAACCTCTGGCCTTCATCGGGGGCAAGCCTAGCCTCGCCCCGTCAGTGATGCTTGCGTTGTCCTTCGCAGCGCCTGCACTTCGCCACATGCGCGGCGCCGCGAGATGCCGAAAGAACGTGGGTACGATGGGCGTCGTGGGTCGCCGGGCATGTGTTTGATAGCATGCGCAGCCCCCGGAGTACGAGTGAGGCACCATCGAACGCGCCGGGGCATTGACCGATACGAGCATGACGAAGAACCTCGCAGACGAATTGCAGCGCACTGCCCGACAGGCATTGACCGGCTTGCATCCGACGCCACAAGGGCAAGAAAGCGGCGGGCTGTCCTTCCAGCGCTTGCTCTCGGCAGCCTTCCGAGGCCGATACTTGGTGTTTGCGACGACACTGTTCGGGTTGCTTATCGGCACCTACCTGGCCATCACCACAGCCAACAGTTACTTGAGTACGGGGCTGTTTCTGTTCACTGGCACCGGTGCCGAACGCGAGAGCTTGGATCCAACCAAGTCGTCGCAGACCAGCCAGGAGACGATCGCGACGGGTGCGGCGTACATTCTCAACACGGATGAGTTGTTCCTCAAAGTCGTGGAGCGGCTTGGGGCGGCGCGCATCCTGCAGCCGTACCAACCCGGCACGGAGGGCGACTCGGGTCTGCGCGCGGTGTTCTTTCGCATCCAGCGCGACATGAATTCGACGCGGCCAGAAGACCGCACGCCGGACGAGGCGTTGAAGCGGTTGAAGAAGACGATCACGATCGAGCGACCGCGTTACACCGACGTCTTGACCGCAACCTGTCTCGCCAACGACCCGCGGTTGGCGCAGGAGATTCTCAAAACCTACATGGACGAGGCGGTCAAGACGCACATCAAGAAGTACGACAGCACGCGCGCCTACGAAGAATCGCAGAAGGGGTTCATCGACACGCAGGCCAAGCTCACGGCGGCGCACCTGGCGCTGCGCGAGTTCCTCGATCGCAAGGCACAGGTCGACGACTTCGACATGGAGAAGAAACGGTTGCAGCTCGATGCGACCGAGGGCGGCGTTGCCGCGGCGCGGTTGGAGAGCGAAGTCGCCGTTAAGACGGAAATCGTCAAAGACCTACTGGCTCGATTGAAGGGCCCCGACGCGATCAAGGAATGGACGACCGATCGGGTCAAGCCTGGACTCAGCAGTGAGGCGCTCACCAAGCGCGAGGGCGAACTGCTCGACCTCTACGAAGAGCTGGCGGGTCTTCAGCGAGTGACGTCCGATCCAAACCACCAGGTGATCGTCGACAAGCAGAGGCAAATCGCGGCGAAGAGCAGCGCGATCGAGCAGATGCGCAAGATCTCGATCGATGCGAAGGAGGTCGAGGTGTCGGTGCGCAACCCGGCCTACGCCGACGCGCAGAAACAGCTCACCGAGAACCAAGGCTTGGTGACGACCCTGTCCACCGAACTCAAGCTCACGTCCGCTCAGCAGATCAAGCGCACCGCGAGGTTGCGCCAGTTGCTGTTGATTGAGACGGAGTATGAACTGCTGCGCACCACCATGCAGTTGGCGAAGAGCACCGAAGAGGCCGCGCGTGTCAACTGGGAAGCCATGCAACGCAAGCGCCTGCTCGGCGACGGCAACTTCAGCTCGTTGAGCAACGTCGGCTTTGCCTCGCTGCCGCTTGAGAAAGAAGGCCCCAACCGCGGCAAGTCGCTGCTCGGCGGCTTCTTCGTCGGCCTCTTCCTCGGCCTTGGCATCATCGTGTTGCGCTCACTGCCGGACTCGGTCGTGCGCACGCGCGACGACCTCGAGCAGATCGAGAGCCTTGCCGTGATCGGCGTCATGCCGCGCCTTGACGGCACCAATCTGCGGCGGCACGAAGCGCTGCGCGAACAAGGCTGGTAACGGAGGTCGTCATGCGAACCATCATCCAGAAGCACGATCCGAAGAGCCGCCGCAGTGAAGTCATGGCGACCGAGCTCGGCCACATGTGGTCGGCGTTGGTGCAGCGTGGCGTCGGCGAGACGCATCGCACGATCGGCTTCTGCGCGATTGGCGACGACGAGGGTTCCAACACGCTGGCCGCCAACCTCGCGTTGTTCCTCGGCAGCAAGGGCAAGCGCGTCGTGTTGGTCGAAGCGACGTTGCGACAGCAAGCCTTGGCCGGGGTCTTTCAGGCCACGAACTCCCCGGGGCTCGCCGAGTTGCTGACCGGCCAGGCGGCGATGCGCGACGTGCTGCGCCAACAGGTCGCCGCCGGCGTCGATCTCATTCCTGCTGGCACCAGCACCGATCCCTACTGGGCGTTCCACGACGACAAGCTGCGCAGCATGCTCGGCGACGTGTTGAAGGACCGCGATCTGTGCTTCGTCGACGTGCCTGGACTCAATCGCGCGCCAGAAGCGAGCTCGGTGGTGCGGTCGCTCGATGCGGTGGTGCTGGTGGTCGAAGCCAATCGCCATCGGGCCGCCACCGTGCGCCGCAACCTGACCTACCTGCGTTCGCTCGGCACGCCGGTTTTGGGTTCGGTCGTCAATGAGTTGGTGCACGAAGTGCCCGTGCTCGTGCAGAAGATTCTGTAGGCGCGCCGTCGCGGGCAGGTGTGCGGGCGACTTGCTCTTCTCGTCCGGAGCCCAATCCTTCACGCATGGGCGCAGCAGACGTTGGCGTCTTGCGGTCAGCGGAGCACGAGATCGAGCCGGTCTTCGTCGACGCGCAAGTAGCCTTGCTTCTCGGTCTTGTCCCTGTGCACCGTCGTCAGGTTGGTTTGCATGTTGCGGGCGGCGAGGAAGAACAGGTCGGCGTGGCCGTTCGCATCGCTAGCCTTGCGCTGCAGCGACCAGCGCGTGATGCCCCAGGCCACATTGCGCAGCAGCTCCTCCTGCGGCGAACCGCCGCCTCTCCAGCTGGCACCGTCGGAGGTGAACCGCACATTCGCCAACGGCGCCCCCTGGCCGTCGACGACCCGCACCGGCATGCGATCGAGCGGCTGCAGTTGCAGCGACTGCGGCGCGAGGCCATGAACGACGTCGACCACGAGGTGCCCCCACGCATCGTCGAGCACCGCCAGTACGCACCATCGGCCGGCCGTGAGTGGCAGCACGAGGCGCCCTGAACGATCGGTCTGCGCTCGCATGCCATAGGCCGGGTCGAGAAACGCGTTGCCGTCCTCGGGCGTACAGAGCACATGCGCGCCGATGGCGGGCCCCGAGGAGCCATCGAGCAACTGCAGACGCAAGGCCACGAGCGCGCTCAGGTCGATGCTCTCGACGGCGACGAGCCGTGACGCCGGCAACGTCAGTGTCGTCGGGCGCGCGATGCGCCGGTACGGATCGTCGGCCGCGAGGGGCGCCATCTGGCCGGCGACTTCGATCGCCTTGGCGTGATGCCAGCCACCGAAGGCGGGCAACCGCACCTCCCCGCTCGCCACGGGCAGCGTGTGCGCCACCGGCATCGTCGTGCTCTTGTCAAGGTCGAGCGGAACGTCATTCAACCCGAGCAGCCGGATCGAGGGTGGCTCGGCACCAGCCGCGGTCTTCACCGCGAGCCGACGTTCGGCCTGGGCGCGCAACGTGAACTGGAGCACCTCATGCAATGCGCTCGGCTCCTTCACCGCGACCCCGTCGACGAATGGCCGGGTCGAAAAGCCGGACATGCTCTCAGCGTGGGCCGGCAGCGATGCGGCGAACACGATCTCGTTATCGCCAGCGCCGTGGAGCGGGTCGGTGGCGCAGGCCACCAGGATTTCGGCGGTGCCGTCCTCGGCGGTGGTGGCGAGCGGGTGGCGTTCTGCGTCGTGGGCCTGCGCGAACGGACCGCCGTCGCTGACGCCGGCGTGGGTGAGGCGGTGCACGACAACGCCCGCGCGCGGCTGCCCCTTGTCGTCTTGGACGCGCACGGCGATGCGGCGTGGAACCGGCAGTTGCAGGCCGTGGTGCAGCAGGCACACGGCATGGTGGACGAGGCGGTCGCGCGCGAACACACGCACTTCACAGAGCAGGTCCGGCAGTGGCGGTAGCGGCAGCTTGCCGTCGGCGTCGAGACGGCCACGCAGGTCGAGGGCGCGGCAGCCGCGCGGAACGATCTCGACGCGCAGCGGCCCATGTTCCTGCCAGAGCGCGGCGTTGCCGACAGCGAAGTGGCGCGGCGCGACCACGTCCTGCGCCGATAGCCGGATATCGATCGGAGCGACACTCACCTCGACCGGCGGCGTGACCAGTGTTCCTTGGGGCCGTTCCACGGCTGCCCATGCCACGTAGCCCCGGGCCGCATCCAGGGCGGCGCGGAAGCGGCCTTCGGCATCGGTGGTAGCGGACACGACACTCGCCTCCTGGTGCATGCTCAACGGTGAGGTGCTGACCACGGTGACGTGGGCGTTGGCGACCGACGTGCCGTGCGCATCGATGACGCGGCCGGAGTGCGGGAAGCGGGCCGGTTGCGGCGACTGCGCGCACAACGAAGCCAGCAGCGATGCCAGCAGCGAACACACGGTCGCAGACTGAAGAGCGCGCCTAGTCAACCGGCGGCGACTCGCAAGGGCGGTCACGAGACGGCGGCGTCGGTAGGTTGCATGCGGACTTGAACGGCGCAGAGCTTCGCCGTGCGAGAGAACGGGAAATCCTCCGCACCACGTCGTTGTGCAGAAGATTCTGTAGGCGCGCCGTCGCGGCGCTACAACGCCGCGGTGAGCCACGACCGAGACCCTGCTGCCCTCGCGATCGATGCGTCGGAGTGGTTTCACGATCCCGGTCTGCGCGAGCACGTCAGCGTTCGCCATTGGCGGCGGCTGCAGGCGCGCAGCGAGTTGGCGGTGGGGGCGGCGCTGGCGATGTGCGCGCGAGCAGGGGTGCGGGCGACTTGGTTTGTCACCGGCGACTTGGCGCGACGTTCGCCGGGCCTCCTGCGCGAACTCGTGGCCGCCGGTCATGAAGTGGCGCTGGCGGCTTTGCCGATGGCCGATCGCGACCGCACGACCAGCGCCTGGCTGCAGGACATCGCCGCGATCGAAGGCGCCACCGGTGTCGCGCTGCGCGGCTTGCGTTCGCCGTGGCCGCTGCCCGCGAAGGCTTGGTGGAGCGAGTGGCTCGCCAGCGTCGGCTTTGTGTATGACGCGACGCCGATCGCCGGCTGGCCGACGGAACGCGTGCAAGAGCTTCGAGGTGAACGGCAAGCGGCGCTGCGCACGTTCGCGGCTTGGCAATTGGATCGCGACCAGCCTCGGCTCGTCGGGTTGCCGCGCCAGGCGTTCGCCGCTCACTACGACCAGATGGCGCACGGCGAACGGGTGCTGGCGCAGTGGCTGGCGAGCGGCGTCGGGGGCACGCTGCTGCAGCAGCTTGGTGGGGCACGATCGCCGGCCCCCGTGCGCGCGTCGGCAGCCGCCGCGACCCGGCAGCTGCCCTCCGCGAAGATGCCGCGCCTCGCGATCGTGGTGCCGTTGAAGAACGAAGAGTCCGGCATCGAGTCGCTCGCATGCGAACTCGATGCCGTGACCGCGCACCTTGCCGACCTCGTCGCCTGTGAGTTCGTGTTGGTCGACGACGGCAGCAGTGATCGCACCTGGGCGCTGTTGCGCCAGCACTTCGCTCAGCGCGCCAACGCCACGCTCGTGCAACACGATCAGAACCGCGGTGTCGCCGCCGCGATTGCGTCCGGACTGCACGCGACGGACGCCGAGCTCGTCGCGTCGATCGACGGCGACCTGTCGTACGACCCGATGGAACTGCGCGCGATGGTGGCGCTCGCGGCCAGCGCCGATGTCGTCACGGCGTCGCCCTACCACCGGCTCGGCGGCGTCAAGAACGTGCCGGGATGGCGGCTGCTGCTGTCGCGCACGTTGTCGGCGGCCTACCGCGTCTTGCTGGGTTCCCCGGTGCGCACTTGGACCAGTTGCTTTCGCGTCTACCGCCGCGCGTTCGTCGTCGATCTACCGTTGACGAACCCTGGATTCCTCGGCACCGCCGAGTTGCTGGTGCGGGTGCTGCGTCGCGGCGGCCGTGTTGCTGAGCACCCATGCGTCTTAGAGGCGCGACTGTTCGGTGTTTCCAAGATGCGGGTGCTGCGCACGATCCTCGGCCACGTTCGCTTGCTCTGGCTGGTTGCGTGGCGCCGGGTGCGTTGAGGTCGCGGGCGACGTGACTCAAGGCGTCAGCGTCGGCAGCACCCGCGGACGGCGGCACAGTTCCCCGACGTAGCCGGGGCGCAGCAGTTGCCGCAAGGCTGTGGCGTACAGACGAACTCGATGCTTCTTGCCAGCGATGGCGAGCGCACCCCACACCATCAACCGCAGCAGGTGGCCGAGCACGAGGCAGGCGCGCACATACTCGGTCCACGCGCGCCCGTGCCAGACCGCGTGGTAGAGCAAGCAGCTTTCGCGGAACGCCAGGAACGTGCGCTCGGCGGATTGCGCGGCGCTGAGGCCGCCGACGTGCACGAAGGACGCGTCCGGCAGCCAGCGAATGCGATGACCAGCGGCGCGCACGCGCGCGCAGAAATCTGCCTCTTCGTAGTACATGAAGAAGCGTTCGTCGAAACCGCCGATCTGGGCCAACACGTCGCGCCGCAGCAAGAACACGCAGCCACTGACGCAATCGACATCGCTCGCTGCGGACGGCATCGCATCCGCAACCAACCGCCCGAGAAACAACGCCTGCGGCAAGTAGTGGCGCGGCTGGTGACGGCGCCACGTGCTGCGCTGCACGGCGCCATGCTCATCGGTGATGCGCGGTCCAAACACGGCGACGCTGGGTTCGCGTTCGGCGGCAGCGACGAAGGCCGCGAGGTCGTTCCAGTTGGCTTCTGCATCGGTGTTGAGCAGCATCACCCAGCGGCCAGTGGCGCGTTCGAGGCCGCGATTCACACCGTAGGCAAAGCCGCCGTTCACTGGCTGCGGCAAGACGATCGCCGCGGGGAAGGCTGCGCGCGCGGCCAGCACGCTGTCGTCCGCACTCTGGTTGTCGATGACGATCACTTCGCAAGTGAGCCGCGGGGCGGTCAACAAGCGGGCGAGCAGCGAGAGCAGCAGGTCGCGCGTGTTCCAGTTGACGATGACGATCGACAGGGCCTTGGCTTCGTTCATCATCGGCACGCAGTCAGTGATCGCACGCGTGCATGATGCATCGGCAGGCGATGGAAGTCGCCATCGAGTCGCTAACTGAGAACGATGGCATGGGCGGCAACGCGACCCGCCCGCGCGCGGCGTTCACACCGAAGTAGGCTGCGAGTGGGGAACCCATGCGCCTGTCCACGATCCTTGCCTTGCTCGCCGCGACGCCCGCTGCCGCCCAATTGCAGCCGATGTCGTTGCTGCAATCGCAGACCGTGCGGGCCGGCAATGCACTCGCGGCGCCGGTGCTGGTCGGCAGCGATGTGTGGGGCGGTCTGTCGCGCGCCGTGACCAGCAGCGTGGGGCACGCGCACCTCACCATGGCGCACGATCTGACATCGACGCGAGCGAGCATTGGCTGGCAGCTCGGTGGTGTTGCGAACGCGCCCGGTGACAGCGTCACGTACGCCGCGGTTCGCTACGAACTGTGGGCGGCACAGCCGGTCACCGCGCGGCTCGCGCTCGATTGGAACGTGACCGCGGCCGGCACTGGCGTGGCGACGGTCGCGATCGATCTGCACGGCGATGGCTCGATCGACGCCAATGGCAGCGCGATCCTGCCCGTCACGTTCGGGCCCGGATCACTCGTCGTGGTCGTCACCGCCAGCACGCAGGCGACGGCTGGCACGGTCTACGGTCCGTGGGGCTCGTGGTGGAGTTACGCCGGCAGCGCCGCGGCCGCTCTGTCACTGCGCATCGAGGCGACGCATGCGACCGTGCAAGCATCGGGAGTCGGCTGCGGACCCTCGGTCCCGGCCCTCGCCGCCGCCGGTAACTTCACGAACGGCGTCGACTTCGTCGGCACGGCACCTGGGAACGATCTGGCGATCCTCGTGCTCGGCCTGCAACCGCTGGCGGTCGCGCTGCCGTTGCCGCCAGGTTGCACCCTGCTCGTCGATGCAATCGCGACCGATCTGCAATGGCTCGCCTCACCGCAGCCAGCCAGCTGGTCGATCGCGGTGCCGCCGCCGGTGCGGCCCTTCACGTTCTATGGGCAATTGCTCGGCGTGACGCTGACGCCGCTGCAGATCGCGAGCAGTGCCGCGCTGCGCGTTGACGTGCTGTAGCGGACGCGGTAGCGGCGGGAATGGGCAGCGCCTATCCGCGCCAAGAACGACGGGGGCCCGTCGCTCAGTTCGGCGAACTGGCGGCGTCCTCTGGCGTGTCCGGCAACGTGCGCTGCCACTGACCCTCTCGCAACAGCCCGAGCTTCTGCGCGAGCCGCGGCAAGGCCCGCCGGTAGCGCTTGCGCGCGCCTTCCTCGGTCGACCCCATGCGCGCGCCGACTTCGGGGAACGTTAGCCCCTCCCAATCACGCAACCGGATCACTTCGCGGTCGTCGGGATCGAGCAGTTCGAGGGCCAGTCGCATCCACGCATCGCGTTCGTTGCGTTCGGCCTGCACTGACGGTGCGGTGATGCTGCGCGCTGGCGCATCGAGCATCAGCACCGAGTCGCTCGGCAGCGCCCGCTGCCGTCGCCGGTCGCGCTGGCCACGCTGCATGTAGCGCACTCGATCGAGCAGGTTGTTCTCGACGATGCGTGCGAGCAAGGCACGGAAGCCGGCCGTGTTGCCGACGACGAAACGCGGCCCGTCGCGCAACACATCCAGCAGTGCTTCTTGCACGAAGTCCTGCGTATCCCCGTCGAGGCGCACGAGCGGCGTCAGCTTCTTGCGCACGTGGGTCTCGATCCACGGCAGGTGGTCGTGGATCAGGCGCTGCAGGGCGTCATGGTCTCCCTGGTGCAGCAGCAGGAGCTGCTGGGTGATGGGCGCTGCGCTGTTGATGCTCATCGATCCGCGACCTCACGCGCGAGGTGCTTGAAGTCGGCCCGCTCGCTGAGGAACTCGAAGCGTGGCTCGCCGAGCCAGCGGCGCGCTTCGGCCTTGCTGGTCTTGGCGATCTGCTCGAGCGCGGCGACCGCGAGGCGGGCTCGTTCTTCGACCGAGCGCGTGCGCAGCGCCGGGTCGAGCGACAGGTCGGCGGCTGTAGCGGCGGCGGCGCGCGTCGCCACCTCGGCGGCCATGCGCAGCGTGGCCGTGTGGCGCGGGGCGTGTTCGGCGGCGGCCTTGGCCGCCTGCACCGCACCGTCAAAGTCGCCGCTGTTGGCCAGGCCCAAGGCGAGCTGGCCGAAGTGCATGCCAAGGAACATGCGCGCCCGCCGGTTCTCCGGTGCTATAGCCAACGCGATCTCTTGCTGGGCGATGGCCCGCTGCGCAAAGTCGATCGCCGTACGACTCTCAGTCCGTTGGTTGGCCAGAGCAGCCAGATTGTTGAGCGAAGCACCGAGTTCGATCTGGAACTCGAACTGCTCCGGCTGTTCTTGGCTCAGAGCTTCGAGCAGTGCGCAAGCGGCATGCAGCAGCGACTCGGCTTCCGAACAGTCGCCCGTGCCGTTGCAGCGGATCAGGATGCAGTTGGCGAGCTGCAAGTCGAGGTCGGCGCGCAGCTCACGGTCCATCCACGAGCCGTTGGTGCCTCGACCGACCACCTCATCGCCAAAGCCTGTCGCGGCCTGGCGCAGGATCTGCTCAGCGTCGTCGACTTTGCGTTGGCTGAGCAGTTGGGTGCCGAGCCTGACCTGACTGCGCAGCAGCGCGCGCCGCAGCGGCAACGAGCCTGGAAATTCGGCGACGAATTTGGTCGCCGAGGCGATGGCGGTGCGCAGGGCACTCTCCGCCTCGGTGTGTTTACCTAGCCGTTGCTGGGCGTCGCCGATGCCCGCGGTAGCTAGCGTTTGCTCCACTGCCAGCACCGGATCTGCCGGCAGCGCTTCGATGCTGGCGACGGTTTCCGTCAGCACCGTCAATGCTTGGCTGGACCGGCCAGTCCACAACAGCACATAGCCAAGCGCGGTGTTGGCTCGCAGCGCCGTCACCTGCGCGCGCACGTGCGACTGGCGACGTTCCGGCGGCAAGACCGCGAGCACGCGGCGCAGCAGTCGCTCGGCTTCGAGCCGACGCTTGCTCTGGTCGGCCAGCGCGCGCGCCCGCACCAGCAACGTTTCGGCATATTCGACGACCAGTTCGAGCCGCGCGTCGCTGGGTTCGACCAAGCGCCGCCAATGGGCGATGGCGCGTTCGAACTGCTCGTCGCTTTCGTGGGGCTGCAGGCGCTGGCGAATGTGCAGCTCGCGCCGCAGCAGTCGCCCTTCGAGTTCGGCGCCGGGGCCCGTTTCGCTCCGATCAGCCTGCACGCCGAGGATCACCCGCGCGCGGTCGCAGACGGCGAGCGCTGTCGCAGCATCGTCAAGCTGCAGGTAGATGCCGCTCGTCACGTAGAAGGCCTGGGCGACCCGGATGCGGCGGGTGGGTTCGGCGGCGCGCAGGTCCAGGAAGTTCTCGCACAGGCGAACGACAGCCTCGATGCGCGGTTCGTGGCGGCTGCCCGGACCCGGTTGGCGGTCGAGTTGTTCGCCAAGCAGGGACAGCGTCTGCTCGATGCCGCGGAAGGCGACATCCTCGGCCTGGTCGAGCATGGCGCGCTCGTGCTGCACGAGCAGGGCGGTGTTGTGTTCGTGCAGTGCGTACGCAGTGGGTGCACCGACGACCAGCAAGGTTGCGGTCGTCCATAGCGCGACGCGCAAGCGGTGCCGGCGGACCCACTTGATGCTGCACACGATGGCGTTGGGCGGTGCCGCGTGGATCGGCTCGATGCGCAGGAAGCGCCGCAAGTCGGCGGCGAACTCACCAGCGCTCGCGTAACGATCACTGGGTTGCAGCTCGAGGGCCTTGTGGCAAATGGTCTGCAGGTCGCGTGGTGTTGTCGGCGCGACCCGGCGCAAGGCCTCGAACTGACCCGCCTCGATGCGTTGCATGACAACGCGCGCACTCTCGCCATCGAAGGGGCGCTGCCGGGCGAGCAGTTCGTAGAGCACGATGCCGAGCGAGAAGACATCCGACCGCGGGCCTACCTTGGTCTGGCCATTGATCTGCTCGGGGCTGCAGTAGTGCGGCGTACCGAGGAATTCGCCGGACACCGAATGGGCCTCCGACGCGAGATTCTTGGCCAGGCCGAAGTCGAGCAGTCGCACCTGGCCATCGGCACCGATCATCACGTTGTGCGGCTTGACGTCGCGGTGCACCAGGCCGCCGTCGTGCGCATGCTGCAAGGCGTCGGCCACCCGCGCGACCAGTTCGGCGCATTCGGCGGCGCGGCTGCAGTCGCTGCGCACGCCGAGGCGTTCGTGCAGCATGACTTCGTGCAGCGGGCGACCGTCGACGAACTCCATGCTGAAGAAGTGTCGCCCGCGCCACTCGCCGACTTCGATGATCGGCACAATGCCAGGGTGCGTCAGGCGCGCCGCCGCGGCCGCTTCTTGGCGGAAGCGCTCGATCGAGCGCGGGGCGAACGCGAGGTGGCTGTGCAGCAACTTGAGCGCGACGCGGCGGTCGAGCGAGATCTGGCGCGCTTCGTAGACGGTGCCCATGCCGCCGCGGCCGACCTCGCGCACGATGCGGTAGTCGCCGACGCAGAGATCGGGGCCGATCACGAGGTCTTCGGCACGGGTGGGTTCGAGTTCGACTTCGTCGAATAGGTCGGTCGCCGCGTCGTCGAGCATCGGTTCGAGCAGGTCGCGGAGATCGTCGTGTTGCGCCAGGAACTGCGCCCGGTCGGCGCGTTCACCGCTGGCCTGAAACCGCAGGAACGCATCCATGGCGTCGCCGAGGCGGGCGAGGCGCGCCGCCAGCTGGCCTGATGGCACGGCGGTGTCGGCGGTGCGGCGATCATCTGACGGTGACATGAGAGAGGGCGAGGATCGGGCTTACTCGACGGTGGCGCAAGCGGGGTCGGCGGAGTCGGCGGTGCTGCGCCCAGGCGTCGGCAACGATGAGAGCGTCGGGTGGGGCGTGAAGCGGACACCGATTTTGGCTTGGGGAGGATCCTCTCGCGGACTGTCCGTTCGCCATCGGTTGTGTCGCTCAAGAGGTCCTTCCCAATCCTGTTACCGATGAGAGAACCTGAAATGAGCCGATCGTTTTGTTTGCCCATCCTGTTGGCGACCATGTCGTTGACCTGCCTTGCCAGCGGCCAGGCGGTCAGTGCCTTGTCACCCGACGGCGCTGCCACCACGACCCTGCCGCCGAGCCTCGTCCACATTCACACCGGAGCTGACGACCAAGGCTCGGCGTACGGCATCTGGGCGGCAGGCGACGCCTACAAGGTGTCATTCCACGACGGGGCCACGTTCGTCCCGTACCTCGGCAAGGACTATCCCCACAGCCAGTCGCTGCGCTGGCGCACCCAGTCGGTGCGCGCTGGCGAACTCGAACTCTGCACCGCGGCTGTGCCGGCTTTGGCCCACACCGATCTGCGCGCCACCTACGAACTCGGCGGCTTGGTCGAAGCCTACGACGTGCGCCACGAGGGCGTTGAGCAGACGTTCGTGCTGCGCTCGCGTCCGACCGCCAACGGCGATCTCGTGATCCGCGGCGCCATCGACACCGCGCTGCACGCCGAGAACAGAGCGGCCAGCCATGACGAGGTCGTGTTCCGCGATGCGAACGGCACGCCAATCCTCGCCTATGGCAAAGCAACCGCCATCGACGCGCGCGGGCGGCAGCAGCCGATGACGACTGCGGTGCTCGACGGCAACCTGACGCTGCGCCTCGATGCGGCGTGGTTGGCGACGGCCACGTTCCCGCTCGTGGTCGACCCGTTGCTCAGTGTGTTCCTCGCCGTGGCCGGCAGCGACCTGGTGGACGTGGAGATCGCGCGGGACTCGGCGCTCAACACCGGCAACTTGTGGCACGTCACGTCGCGCTGGGCTTCGGCGACCGATGCCGACGTGATCTTGCGCCGCACCAACGACGACGGTGGCAACCAGGTGGTGAACTTCAGCGACTCCACGAACAGCTGGTCGTCGACCGAGCCGAGCCTGGGCATGCACTTCGCCGACGGCTCATGCGTGCTTGCGTTCACGCGCGAGTTCGTCAGCAACGGCACGCGTCGCGTGCGCTTCCACAAACACGACCGCAACGACAATGTGCTGCAGAACCAGGTCGTCGCCATCGACACGGGCAGCAACAACGCGTGGCGTCCGGATGTCGCGCATGACCTGTACCAGGTCGGCGCTGCGTCGCTCGTCGTCGTCTTCCAACGTGAAGGCACGGGGGCGTTCTTCAATGCCACGACCAGCGAAGTCTGGGGCTGCACGGTGGCACTCGCGGGCAACGGCAGCGCGGGCGTGTCGTTCGTCATCGCCGACAACCTCCTGTTCGAGGACAACGAGCGGCCGGCGATCAACAAGCTGCAGGCCGGCGGCCTACAGGAGTGGACCGTCGCCTACCAGGTCATCGGCAACAACCCGGCGCTCAGTCCGCACGGCGACTGGAACGTCATGGTACGTCGTGTGGCGCGCAATGGCACCGTGGGGGCACCGTTCCCCGCCAGGTTCAACCAATTTGGCATCCATGACATGGCGCCGCGCATTGCCGGCTTCAACGACCACATAGTCGTCAGTTCGACGCGCTCGACGATCGCCCAGGCGGGTGTCAAGCCCGAGGGCGCGAATGGCCATGAGATCTCTGCCATCAGCGGCACGTGGACGGCGGGCAGCTACCAAGACTCGTCGGGTGCAACGCTGGAGACCAGCCCGGATGCGCGACTGCTCGTCACGGGCTTCGACATCGACCGCAACACGATGGACCACTACCTGCTGACGCTGCGCAGCACGGTCACGGACAATGTCTACTACCGCGTGCTCGGCTTCCATGCCGCCATCCTGCGGTCCGGCACCGTGTTCCAGCCGGCGGCGGGTGAGTCGTCCGTCTCGGGCGCCGTCACGTTCGACGACGATGCGGGACAGTTCCTGATCGCCTACGGCCGCCGCTTCGGTGGGGGTAGTGCTACGACCGAAGTGCGCCGTTACGCGCATCCAGTGGCACCAGCCCCGACTCTGAGCGGGCTTGGCTGCGGCAGCGGGCAGTTGCAGTGGCAGGGCACCCAGCTCATCGGCTCGGAGCACAGTGGCCTCAACATGACGAACGTTCCCGCCGGCGCCCTGATGACCGCGATCATCGCGACCGCGCCGTTCTCGGCCCTGCTGGTCGGCATCCCGCCGATCGTCGATGGCTGCTGGCTGCTTGTGCCCAACGTCGGTCCCGACCACATCGGCTTCTTCGAGCCGACGGTGGGACCCTCGGCTTCGTGGGTGCTGCGCCTGCCGACGTGGCTCGATACCGGCACGCTCTACTTCCAGGGCGTGCACTTCGACGCGAGCAACAGCCAGATCTTCACGACCCAGCGACTCAACGTGCCGATCGTGAAGTGAGTCTGTTCGCAGAAGTCCCGCTCGCGGCCGTGTAGGGCAGCCACCTGGGAGATGGGATTGGCGGGAATGAGTGCCACCGCGGCGCGGAACGAAGCACATCGCCTCTGTGGCAACGAGTGGTGCGCAGTGGCGGCGGCGTGAGCCGGAGGCGACGGTGCGGGTGCTGTGCGCGTATCACCCCGATGCGTGTGCCGGAACTCAGCCCGGCCGGTGCGCCGGAGCCAGTGCGTGATCGAGCTCGACCAGCAGATCGTTGTAGGCCTGGTCGTCGATCGCCCCCGAATCGCGCAGCCGCAGCAGCGCGGTCTCCTGCGCCTGCACGACCGCGGCGCGCACTTCGCGCGATACCGCGAGCCGCTGCGCCGCGCGCGAACGCTCGGCGTCGTCGTCGGCGCGCAGCGCCCCGAGTTCCTCGGCCATCGACTCGCGAAACCGGTGCACCGCCACCGGGCAGCTCTGTTCGCTGCAGAACGCGTCGAGCCGCCCGATGCCCGACTCGAGCAGTCGCTCGCGCGCATGACGCAGCTCCTGCGCGGTGGTGCCGTCGTCGTCGAGACCGAGCAGTTTCACCAGCGGGAACAGAGTGCCGCCCTGCAGCAGCAACGTACTGAGGATCACCGCCAGCGTGCAGGCGACGATCGCCTCGCGGCCGGGGAACGGGCCGTCGCCGGCCTCGACCGGCAGCGACAGCGCCGCCGCCAGCGACACCGCGCCGCGCACGCCGCACCACGACACCAACAGCACGCCGCTTGGCTGCGGGTAGCCGCCTTCGCGCTCGCGGAGCCGTTTGGACAACCGCAGCGGCAGGTAGGCGTTGGGCCAGCACCACAGCAACCGCGTGCCGATCACCGCGGCGCTGACCCACAACCCGGCCTGCCACAGCCCCGGGCCGGCCTGCGCCGCGGCTGCCAGCAGGCACGGCGACTTGAGGCCGATGTAGAGGAAGCACAACCCGTTCAGCAGGAAGGTCAGCTGCCCCCACGCCGCGCGCAGCTGCAACCGCGCCACCGGCGCGATCACGTGCACCCGCCACGCGACCACGGCACCGGCGGTGACCACCGCGAGCACCCCCGAGGCATCCGCCAGCGTCGCCAGCGCGAACGCGAGGTACGGCGCCAGCAGCGAGATCGTGAACGCGACTTGCGGCTCGCGGATGCGCTTGTGCGCGAGCGTGAACAGCGCGCCGATGCCAACACCGATCAAGATGCCGAGCCCGGCGACCTGAGCGAACTGCACCGTCGCGTGGCCCCACGAGAAGCTGCCGTTCAGGGCCACCACGACGCCGATCTGCACGCCGACCAAGCCGGTCGCGTCGTTGACGAGGCTCTCGCCGCCGACGATCGCGGTCATGCGCCGCGGCACTCGGAGCCGTTCGATGACCGCCTGCACCGCGACGGTGTCGGTCGGCGACACCACCGCGCCGAGTACGAAGCACGCCACCCACGGCAGGTCGGGCAGGCACCACTTGGCGACCAGCCCCACCACCAGGATCGTCACCGCAACCAGCCCGATCGCCAGCATCAGGATCGGTCGCAGCCAGCGCTTGAAGTCGCGCCACGAAGTCTGGAACGCGTCGGCGTAGAGCAGCGGCGGCAGGAACCCGAACAGGATCAGGTTCGGATCGAGGTCGAGGTTGCGCATCGCCGGCACCATCGCCAGCGCGACGCCAGCCAGCGCCAGCGCCAGTGGTTGCGGCAGGCGCAGGCGTGGCGCCAGCAGCGTGACGCCGGCCAGCGTGGCAAGGATCGCGGTCAGGGCCAACAACGTCTCGGTCACGCGCGACAGTGGAGCGACGGACGGCGACCACCGCCAGCCTCCGCCGACCACCGCAGCTCCAGCGGGGGGCCATGCCGCCGGCACCGCCCGTTCCCTGCGGCAGGCCGGCGGCCTTGCCGATCCGCGAGCCGCGCCGTGCGAACGCGCGCCACCCGGCCCCTCCGCCGGCGCGGTGGGCGCCTCCTCGGCATCGCTGTCGCGACCAGGGCACTCCGGGCTGGCTGCGAGCAATCGCCGCTGCTGCTCGGCCTCCGACGGTGGGACCCTCGGCTTCGTGGGTGCTGCGCCTGCCGACGTGGCTCGATACCGGCACGCTCTACTTCCAGGGCGTGCACTTCGACGCGAGCAACAGCCAGATCTTCACGACGCCGCGACTCAACGTGCCGATCGTGAAGTGAGTCTGCTCGCAGAAGTCTCGCTCGCGGCCGTGTAGGGCAGCCACCTGGGAGATGGGATTGGCAGGAATGAGTGCCACCGCGGCGCGGAACGAAGCACATCGCCTCTGTGGCAACGAGTGGTGCGCAGTGGCGGCGGCGTGAGCCGGAGGCGACGGTTCTGTACCGGACCGTGCTCGCGGAGTGGCGCACGTTCGTGCAGCGAGTCGAAGCTGGCGAACGCGTGGTGCCGCGATTCTGCCGCCGTGAAGTGGAGTCGTTCCTGCGTTGCGGGGTCCTCGGCTGCGGTTTTTCGCGGGTGCATTGCGATGCCTGCAAGAAGCACTCGGTGGTTGGCGATCGCGAACCTGTGGCTCGAACTCGATGGCGTGTGGGTGACGCCGCGGCTCGATGGCCGCGTGCTGCCGGGCATCGCGCGCGCAATGCTGCTTGAGCGAGCCGGTGCGGCGGGTCTCGCGGTCGCCGAACGCGCCTGCGACCTCGGCGACCTTGACCGTGCCACCAACCTCGCCACGAGCAATGCCGTGCATGGGCCGCGCGCCGCCTGTCTGCAGGGCGCCCCGGCCCCGACTGTCGCGAACGTCGACAGTTCCCTGGGTAGGTTGTGGAACGCTGGTTGTGGCTGAAGCCCTTGTCATAACCATTTCACCCCCCACTCAGACGGCCGTGTTAGACAACGACCCTGCGCATGCCCCCGGCCAGCGAGTCCTCTCCCCATACCGGTGGCGCATGCCAACCGCGACGGGCCCAATCCAATGACCACCAAGAACCCGACATCCATGACGAAAGACCCCATCTGCGGAATGCCCGTGCAGGAGATGACAGCTGTCCGCGCCCAACGCGACGGCCAGACGTTCTACTTCTGCAGTGAAGCGTGCCGGCTCAAGTTTCTGGCGACGCCGACCGGCGCGATCCCGGAGAAGAAGCCTGGAGGCTGCTGCGGATGACGCGCGGACGCTGAAGGTCAGCCCCTGCTGCCTGGCCTTCACCCGCGGCTCGGCACCCCTAGGAATAGAGTTTGCCAGCAGCACCCGCATGAACCGTCCCGTGCGTTCCAACTTCTAGCCACCCTGTACCCGCAATGAGCCACCGAATGAAACCCACAGCACACATATTTGTCCTCGCACTGTTCGCGGGCGGACTCCTCGCCCAGACCATCGAGCTGCGCAACGGCGAAGTCGCCATCGGTCGCGTCGTGAAGGTGACCGCAAGTACTGTGGAGGTCGAAATCGGCTTCCCCAAAGCCGCGACGCGAACCATTCAGAAGAGTGATATGACGCCCGTGTCACTCTACACGATCCTCGCGGCCAGGGTCGAACCAGGTGACGCCGAGGCACACACACAGCTGGCCGAGGTGGCTCGCGGCATGGGCCTGCGCGGTCATGCGATCGCTGAGTTCCGTGAAGCGGCGCGGCTCGATCCGAAGCTGAAGGCGACGGCCGAGGCGAAGGTGATGGACATTCGGACAGACATCGCCCGCGCCCTCGTGGAAGACGCCAAGGAGGCGATGGAGGAGAACCGATTCGGCGCGGCACGGCTCACGCTGTCGACCATCGATGAGTCCTATGGCGACACGCCGGTCGGGCGAGAGGCCACGCATCTGCTCCAGGAGCTGAAGGAAAAGCGGCTCCAGAATGCGGGGTTGCACCAGGTGAGCGCGAGCGAACTCGAGAGACTCCTGAAGCGCGTTGCCGGTCACGTGCAGGACGCGGATGATGTCAAGGGGGACCGATCGCCTCACGGTGGTGTCAAGGCCCAACGAACCCTCGAGAGAGTGGTGCGGCACCTGGAGAAGGCGAACGACGCGGTGAGCGATGTCGCTCCTCCCGATGATCCGCGCGAGATGGCCGGCGAACTCACGACCGCGCGCGAGTCGGTACAGCATCGTCTCGTCGAAGCCTACTTGACGTTGGGAACCGTGTTCATCCAGCGGCGAGCCATACCGAGCGCGGAGGAGTACTGCGAAAAGGCGGGCGACCTCGACCCGGAGAACAGTCACAATCACCGGCTGCACAATCTCATCCTGCAGGCGCGGATCGCGACGGATTCAGGCTTTGGGCGGGGCTACTGAACGACGGCATTTGCCGATTGGCCGGTGGGCATAACCGTGCACGAACAGACCAAGGTCCGCGGCGAAAGACCTGGGACTTCCGTTCCGACCAGAACGGATCCCGTATGCGGCATGCAGGTGCCGCTCACGAGCCCACACCGGTTCGCAGGGCCAGAAGGCGAAGTCGTCTTCTGCAGCGCGACCTGCCGTGACCGCTTCGCCTAAGGCCCGTCGAAGTATCCGCCCCGCGAACAGACCGCTGTAGAGGCCAAGCCGTCCGTCGCGCCTACATCCACGGTACCGAGTACCGTTGTGTACACCTGCCCTATGCATCCCGGGGTTCGGTCGAATGGCCCCGGCGCGTGCCCAAAATGTGGAATGGCGCTCGAGCCACTCGAGCCCACGGCCGGAGCCGATGACGAGGCGAGCCATGAACTGCGCATCATGCGGCACCGGTTCTGGTTTGCCGCAGAGGCCACGGTCCCCCTCGCCCTGATCTCGATGGGCGACATGCTGCCTGGCATGCCGGTCTCACGCCTGCTCTCGATGCAGGTACGGACGATGCTCGAGCTGCTGCTGGCGACGCCGATCTGCCTCTGGGCGGCCAGGCCGTTCTATGTGCGCGCCGTCCAATCGGTGAAGAACAAGAGCCTGAACATGTTCACGCTGATCGGGCTCAGCGTTGCGGTCGCGTTCGTCTACAGCCTCGTCGCCGCTCTCGTGCCGGGCATCTTCCCAGCCTCCTTCCGCGGCGAAGGAGGCGTGGTCGCCGTGTACTTCGGTGCGGCGGATCCTTCTGCGGGCGGTGTCTGGGTACTACGAACGGCGTGCGCGGCGGCAGGGAAGGTCACGGCCGCGAGCTGGTGCGGTGGCATTCGTGCAGAGGTTTGATTCGGGAATGCGGCTGAACGTCCACTTTCACGTGCTGTGGCTGGATGGCGTGCATGCGCACGAACTGGGCAGCGGGCGGGCGGAGTTCTGCGAGCACGGCGAAGTGACGGACGGCTGTGTGGCGGGTCTGGTGTCGGCGATCCGCGATCGGGTGCTGCGGTTGCTGCGGCGGCTGGGGAAGTGGCCGGCAACGAGCGAGGCTGCGGCGGCTGACGCGGATGGCGATGCAACGGACGTGATGCTGCAGCTCGGTGCGGCGGCGGTGCAGGGTCGCACGGCGCTGGGTGAGCGAGCGGGAGCGATGGACGCGCGGGTCGGACGCGGCACGCGCAGGGAACCGTTCGTGAAAGGGCCGCTGTGTGCGGACATGGATGGGTTTTCGCTGCACGCGGCGGTGCGGGTGGAGGCGCGCGATCGCGATCGGCTCGAGCATCTGTGCCGGTATGCGGGGCGTCCGGCGATTGCGGAGAGTCGGCTGTCGCTGCTGCCGGATGGTGCCGGTGCGCTGCAGTTGTAGCAACCGCTGTTGTGCACCGGCGCGCGCCCCGCCTCCCTCTCAGGCGTTGCCGGGCGCTTCACGACGCAACGATGCGGCGAATGGCGTCAAGCGGAAGCGGTGGCTTGGCAGTGTGCGCGATGACGTGGCAGTTCGGGCACAGCGGCAGCAGGTGCCCGAGGGCTTCCTGCAACTCGATGCGGTGCCCAGCTTCGTCGGCGTCTGCCAAGGGGCGCGTGTGGTGCAACTGCACGACCTCCTTCCCATTCGCCAATCCCGCAGGAGATGTGTAGCCGCACGCACTGCAGCGCAGCTTGCCCTCGCGGTCGATCCCTCGAAAGTGGTCGCGCCCCATGTCGAGTAGCTGGCGTGACCGAGTGCGGGTTCGCGTGGTCTCTTCAGACGCGAGCCCCTCCTCGATGTAGATGGACCCAGCAGGTCGCTCCTTGGAGCCGCCGCGACCCGAAGGCAGACGTGCCTCGGGGAACTTCAGAAGTTCTCGGACCTCTGGTTCGCGAGCACGGGCGGTCTCACGATCAGCCCAGTAGTCATCGAAGACACCCTGCAGCAGAGCCTGCTTGTGAGTCGCCTCGTTGATGGGCTTGTCGGTACGGTGGCGAGGATCACACGCGGAGACGTCCTGGATCTTGAACTCGACCGACTTCGGAGAGCGTCCGAGCAGTTCGCCCAGTTCTCGGTAGAGCGCCTTCTTCACCCGAGCGCGATCGAGGTCTAGTTGGTCGTAACCCCAGACCGCGAAGTAGCACTCGGGCTCGCTCCAGTCTTGCCCGGTCTTGGGCTCGACAGTGAAGCCCAACTCTCTCAGCAGCCGAAAGCAGACCGACTCCTCGCCTCCACTGAAGTCCCTTGGCGTCAGCAGGATGCCGGTCGCTTGTCGCGCAGCAAGCCCAACGATCGCCTTCGGGGGAAGCCGTTCGCCGTCGTGCACGAGGTCGTACTTTGTTGACTCGCCGAACTCGTGCGGGACACCCTGCCTGAAGTCCTCAATCGCCCTCAGGACGTGCACCCGAGTGATGCCTGCGGGGATGTTGCTCTTCACCATTTCATGAGCATAACTCGGGGAGTTTGCCTGCTCCCCAAGTTGGCGCGAGAAGAGGAACACACCCAGCCCTCGGCTCCTCCGACGGTGGGACCCTCGGCTTCGTGGGTGCTGCGCCTGCCGACGTGGCTCGATACCGGCACGCTCTACTTCCAGGGCGTGCACTTCGACGCGACCAACAGCCAGATCTTCACGACCCAGCGACTCAACGTGCCGATCGTGAAGTGATGGTGGCTGGCTGCGTTCTCTGGCGAGGGCTCGCGGTCAGCGAGAAGGGCATCTCGACCTCCGGTCTGTTCGCAGAAGTCCCGCTCGCGGCCGTGTAGGGCAGCCACCTGGGAGATGGGATTGGCGGGAATGAGTGCCACCGCGGCGCGGAACGAAGCACATCGCCTCTGTG
>CANEYR010000013.1 GCA_947444055.1 Planctomycetota bacterium | reverse complement strand
GACTGCTACTTCCGTGCGGTGTCGGGTGTCGGTGGGCTGATCGGTGCCGAGCTGCGGCTCGATGTGACGCCGGGAACGCAATACCGCTACGAACACGCGCCGCGCTTGATCGGTAGGTGCGCCGGCGATGCGTTGCTGAACGTCGACGACGGCTTGGTGGTGTTCGCCGATCAGAGTGTGCAGACGTTCGACAGCGATGTCGGCATGCAGCAGATGGAAGCGATGGGCGGCGGCGGCGCCATCGTCGACCTCGGCGGCGGCTGTGGCCCTGGGGGGCTGGCTAGTTCGCTCGGGCCGGCCGCCATCGGCAACTCAGCGCTGGCGTTCGATCTGTTCGCGGCGCCGCCGCTGGCCATTCCGTTTTTGTTTCTCGGGGTGCCGGGGCCGCTGTCGCAGTGTGGGGTGTGTTCGGTGATCCAACCGTTGGTCATCACCTTTGTGCCGAACACGGCGGGATCGGCGACGTCGACCTTGGTGGTGCCTGGCACGCCGTCGCTGGTGGGCTTCCAGCTCGACTTTCAGTTCGTGTCGTTCAATGTGCTGTATGTCGGGTGCCCGGCGTTCCCGGGGGTGGCGGCGAGCAATGTGGTGCGGGCGACGTTGGACTATTGATTCCCATTGATTCGGGATACGGATGAGACTGTGGTCATCCCCGCGTGGCAGCCGCGCGGTCCACCCGCCGCCAACGCCTTCAATCAACTTGACGACTTGCCGGTTCTCAGGTGCTCTCAACTGACAACGCTCGGGTGTTCCGTGTTCCCCCCCATTGCATTCGAGCCCTACTCCACGTCGGGGCTACGTCGGGGCTCGCAGCGCCTCGCCGTCGGACGTGCTCATCCGCCGTCCGGAGGCACTGCGCAAGAGTTACACTTCCATTCGTAATTCGCGACAACGCCATTTGCTCCGGCGGTGAAGTTGATGTCCTTGGAATAACCACAGTGCAAAAACTGGTAGCCAGTCTCGAAGTTGCTCGACGTAGTGGGCGCGATGGAGGTTCCCCCAGTGGCGCCTTTCTAATTGACCACAACCGTCCACGCGGAGTTGTTGGTTATTTGCATGGTGCCATTCACCTTGCATTTCTGGCCCCCATTCGATTGACACGATGCATCGCAAGCCACAGAGCCGTGTTCTTCGCCTGGTTGGGGGGTGGGATTCGCGACGAAGACCACGGTGAACTTCTTGGCGTGAGCACCCAGTATGACACCCTCCAAGAAGCAGATGCAGTCCGTGAAATGGGGGGCAGCCATTCCGGCCGTGAGAACGATGAAAGACACACATTTCGCTAGCATTGGAACTTGCCTCACTTTGGGAAACGATCGAAGAGGGTCCTTGCCAACATGGCCATGTCTCTATCGATCAGGGAAGATCGCTCGCGGAGGACATCCGACTTAGGAAGTTCGCCGTGCGCTATGTGAACGAAGTGAACGATGCTATTGCCTCGAGCGTCGATAGTGTGGCGCCATGCGACATATGCGTTGGGCGGCAAGGCCGCGGGCGCCTGCTGGCGAATCTCATAATGACCTGCGTCAAGTCGTGAGTTTACTGCCTCGGTGACCACTTGCTGACACTGGTCTGATAGCTCAGCGCGCTCGGCGCGCAGCGGCAATGTCCATGCCTCGAGCAGATCCCAATATTCTTTCCTTAGATCAGTTGGCATGGCGCACGAAAGACCAGACCCTGCCATTGCGTGGGCAAGCATTCGCAGAAACTGCCGCTGGTTCTCATCTGCAGGATGACCGTCAATCGTAGGCAGTTGCACTTCATCAGGCTTCTGCTTCGCATCGCTCGCCAATAGGGTGGTCGCGGCTGACCCCTCCCCTATCGCGTCCTCGACGCGAGTTCGCTCAGGTGGCGCCAGGCTAACGCTTTCGCCGACTCGAACCTCGGTCCGCATGGACTCGCTGGATGGTTTACTGCCTTGCGATGGGTTGACGCAGAAACCAAAGAATAGGCAACCCAAGAGGCACACCAGCACCAGCAGCGCCATGGGCAGAAGAAGGCGGCCCGCTTCCGCGGTGCATCGGGGCGGCCTGCTCCTATGTTGGTTGTCTCGTTCTCCGGACGGCATGAGAGAGCTGTGGACAGACATTCTGCTCTGTTGAGCGTACGTTTTGGCAGAGTGCTTCTACGGCTTCTAAGGAGAGTCCGGCGATTCCGACTAGGCCTGATTTTTCCGAGCGCGCTCGATCCTTTCCGCGAGCCTCAACGCCCGGAACCGCATCTTGGCGAGCTTCTTGGCGTTGCCGCCGCAGAGCGAGTCCAAGTTCGTACCGGACGTAACCGCCTGCATCATGTCCTCCTGCTTCTTGCCAAGCGTGACCTTCGGATCTGACCGCCCACGCAGCACCATGTCATCAAACGAAACTCGCGATGGCGACCCCGACAGGTCGACTTGGTCCGGCTCGACGTCGCCACGAACAGGTTCCCGGCTCCACTCCTTGGCGACCGACCGAACAATCTGCGCCGCGTAACCGGCCCAGGATTTCACCCTGCCACGGTCGGCCACGTGCTGCATCAACCGCCTCTTCGCTTCGCTGACCACGTCGGCGCACTGGTAGGAATGCCTGCACTTCCAGGCAGCTGCCTGCATCGAACGAACTGCGATTGCCCATTCTGGGGAAATCACCAAGGCTTCAAGCACAGGGTTGCCCTGACCTGGGACCTGGGACCTGGGACCTGGGACCTGGGACCTGGGACCTGGGACCTGGGACCTGGGACCTGGGACCTGCCGAACGCACCTTCTTGCGATCCGTCTCCATCTTTCATCTTCAATCCTTCTCGATGGCCACAACTTCCGGCCCGAGGGCGATGGAACACTAGCACCAACCCCATCACCAGTAACCAGCCCTCCCAGAACACCCACACCTCACCACCGCGACCACCCCCCGCCTTCGCGCCTCACATCCCCCTCACGAACTCGAAGGATTGTTCGGCTGCTCAACAAGCTCCACCAACCCATGCCGATCAATACGCACCCGCCCCTTCGCCTCCAGCGCCTGCCACACCTCCGGCGGATACTGATTAGGCGGCCGCACCGCCACAATCCCTGAAAGCCCACCGCGGGTCATCCCGTCGTGCCCCCCGATCTTCGACTCGTCGTCGAGCCGCGTCACCTTCATCCGCTTCTTCAGCGCCTTCACCGCCCGCTGCAGCGTCTCCTTGGTGAACGTGCCGTCGGGGTTGCGTTCGATGATGTTCCCTGGCTCGTGGTCGCGTGGTTCCATCGCTGCACTATGCCGCCCACCGCGCCCACGTCACGGTTGGTGTCGTGTCGCCCGCCACCACCATGCGGAACCCGCAGCCGCGCGCGCAGCCGCCGCTCCGCCTGCTCCCGACGCAACCCCGCCGCGTCGACCCGCTCGACCGCCTCGGCCACCGCGACCGCAGCCGCGTTCTCGCCCTCTCCCCCACCACCTGCCCCGTGCCGACAGCCAAGGTGCGCTACGCGCTGACCGGCGCAGCCGTCGCGGCGGCGGCCCTGGTGGGCGCTTCGCTGTGGCGCGGTGCGAACGACGAACCAAAGCACGACATGGTCGCCGTGCAAGCCCCCGAGATGGTGCAGGCACCGGAGCCCAGGCAGCCGCAGCAGCCGACCGCGATCATCGCCGGCGGCGCGACCGGCCACGGTGGCGGGTCGCGCGAGATGATCACCATCGACGAGTCGCCGTTGTTCGCATCGACGCAACGCCTGACCTCCAGCCTCGTCGCCAACGAAGCCGCCAAGCAGCTCGAGCGACGGCACGCCGACGTGACCTTGGCGCTGCGCCGGCTCGACGACCACGCCGATGAACGAGTCGTTCGCGACCTGTTCGACGGCGTCAGCCAGTTCCGCGCCTTCGGCGAACTGCTGATCGAACTGCACGACCGCGGTCGCGTGTCCTTCGAGCCGAACGTCGACTCGGATCTGCGGTTCGCGGTGAAGATGTTCGGCCACGCCGACCTGGCCGGGCGGACCGTGCAGGCCGCGCACGAGATCGTCGCGCCAGTGCTGCGCAGCGGCCACCTGGCGTCGATCTCGCGCACGCTGTTCACCCGCGACAACAACGAAGACAACGACCTGCTGGCGCGACTGATCACCCGGCGGCCCGAGGTCTTCCGCGAGATGTTCATCGTGCTCGGCAACGACGCCGAACTCCCCCACCAGCTCGGTGGCATGTTGCGCGGCGAAGTGTTCTTCATGCCCGACGAATGCGGCCCGAGCTGGGTCGCCCCGCGCAGCGAGCTGCAAGCCCGCGAGGGCCACTTCCAGATGATGCAGAGCCGAGCGGGTGGCACGCAGCAGATCGAGATCCGGATCCAGCGCCAGCGCTGAAGCACCGCGCAGGTCGGTCAGAACGAGCCGACGACGAGCGATACCGCGTTCGTCGCCGTGACGGCGAGCGTCGCGTCGAGCGCGAGCGACACCACCTGATGATGGAACCCTGCTCCGACGAGAGCCGGCGCATCCGGGATCGTGAACTGCGCAGTCACGGTCCCTGCCGCAACCAGTCGCAGATCGACGACATCGGGTTGCACATGCAGCGTGCAGCCGGGCAAAGCCGTCGTGAACACCTGGCCGAGCGGCAGCATCGCCGTCGTCGCACCGGTGACGACGAACGTGACGGCCGCCGCCGGCAACCCGGTGGCCGTTGCCCGCCACGTGGCCCCGGTCCACGCCAGATCCGCCGTAACTACACCACTGCTGCACCCGCTCCCGGCGCTCTGCAGACCCGCGGGACAGGTGGTCGTCAGCTCCGCGAAGCCAGCGGCGGGTGCGTTCCCCGCCTGGGTGAAGAGACCGCCTACCGCGAGATCGCCGTTCGGGAGCAGCCGGGTCGCCTGGACGCTGACGTTGAGCCCGCCGTTGACGCCGCCGGCGTTGACGCCGCCGGCGAGCGCTTGCCAGGTCGTGCCATTCCAGCGAGCGAGGCCGCGCGCCGGGACGCCGCTCGCCGCCGTGAAGGCACCGCTGGCGACGAGGTCCCCGTCGGGCAAACGCAGCAGGCCGGTTGCGATGCCAGTGAACGGGCCGCCGAGCGCCGTCCAACTGGCGCCGTTCCAGCGTGACACCGTGCTCGCATTGGCGCCGCCGAACGGCACCGGGGCAGCACTGACGACGATCGAGCCGTCGGGCAGTGGTAGGACAGCGGTCATCATGAATGGCCCCGCGGCCAGGTCCCACGTCGACCACTGCGTCCCGTCGAAACGCGCGATCTCATGCTGGTTGGTGCCTGAGTACACGCTGCCCACGGCGATGATGGACCCGTCGGCCGCCACGGCAAGTCGCTCCACCGAGCCGATGAAGCTGCCGACGACGGACCACGACGTACCGTTCCAGCGCGCGACCGAAGCCGGCGGTCCACCGAGGCCACCCATCGCGAAGTTGCCGCCGACCAGCACGTCCCCGTTCGGAGCCAACACGATTGCCGTGTAACCGCCGATGCCAGGGACGGGCGGGGCGGGACCAAACGCACTCCACGAGCTGCCGTTCCAGCGCTGCAGGACACCGCTGTAGCCAGCGATGATCTCGCCGTTCTGCAGTGCCTGCACGAACTGCGTGCCGGTGAGTACCGACCCGATCGGCGACCAGACGCCAGCAGTGCGGCTGGCGATGTGGCGTAAGCCGATGCCTGGGAACTGGAAGTTGCCAGCAGCCACGAGGTCGCCGTTCGGTGCCAGCGACATGGCGGTCACACCGAGCGACGGTCCGCCCACTACCAAGGGCACCCAGGCGTTCGCCATGGCCCGGACGACGTTGCGCACCGAGACACTGCCTGCACCCAAGAACGTGCCGCCGGCAATCAAGTCACCATTCGCCAGCACCACGACCGCCCGCACCTGCGTCGGCGCTGGCACTCCGGCGATCACCGCGCCCCACGTTGCGCCGTTCCCCTGGGCGACGCCGCCGAACACACCCCCGAAGCCACCGACGACCAGGTCACCGTTCGGGCGCAGCGCCAGCGCCTGCACCTGCGCGCCGACCGGATTGTTCAGGCTGATCCAGGTGCTGCCGTTCCACCGCGCCAAACGCGGCGCGGCCACCGAGCCGATGGTCTGGAAGTCGCCACCGGCAACGAGAGCTCCGTTCGGCAACACCAGGAGTTCGTCGACGCGGCTCTCCGCGCCACCGCCAAACGGCACCCAGGCGGTGCCGGCCCACCGCGCGAGGTGCTGGTAGACGACACCGCCGATCGTTTCGAAGTAGCCACCAGCGATGAGGTCACCGGTTGGCAGCACAGCCAACGTCGCCACTCCAGAAAACGACGTCGGCCCCAGCGGCGTCCAGGCGCCACCGCTCCAGCGCATCACGCACCACGAACCCGCCGCGACCAGATCGCCGTTCGGCAACAAGGCGAAGTCGAACACCGTCTGCGACAGGCCTGCTCCCATCGGCACCCACGCTGCTCCGGTCCAACGGGCGACACCGGGCGCCGCCACGCCACCGGCGGTTGCGAACGCGCCGCCGGCGATCAAGTCGCCGTTCGGCAGCACGAACAGGGTATGCACGCTGCCGTCGAGACCACTGCCAAGCGCAGTGCAAACGTTCGCGCCTGGGTCGTAGAGCACGACGCGATTGGCCGCGAGGCCGCCGATCCACTGGAAGGCGCCGCCGAGCACGACGTGTTCGCCGGCCGGGCCAGCACCGTCGGGATCCCAGGTCACGGCCGCGAGCACGTCGCCATCGGTGCCGGGCAGCACGTCCGCTGGGCGCCAGGTGTTCATGCATTGCCCGACGACGACCGTCGCGCACAGAGCAGGCACCAGGACGGTGCGGAGCAGCAACAGAACTGATGTCGTCATGAGTGAGACCAAAGCAGCGGGATTGCCGAATGCGCCCGCCAAAGCAACGTTCGTGCCTCGCAAAACGGCATTGGACGCGCTCGACGCTCACCAGCAGGCCAGGGCGAGGTGGGGAGCCACTCTGTTCCGTAACCGGAACAACTCGGTCGAACGAACCATGGTTCGGACCCACGCAGCAATCAGGGAGTAGATGGTTCAAGCTGCGGTCCCGGACCACCGGGACCCGGTCCCGCCATCCTCCCGCCTGCGCACGCCCCCGTCCAGCCGGTCGTGCTAGCCCGTTCCAGCCCCGTTTCGGCCTGTTTCGGCCTGTTTCGCGCCCGACGAACACACTGCTTCCCCGCCACGACCTGCCCGAGGTCATGGCACCTTTGCCACCATCACTCCGCGGTGCCCTCCCCGGCGTCGTCGACCCCTTCCCCCACCGGCGGCGCCCGGCAACCCGCCTGCTCCGGCACCGCCTGTCGTGTCTCACGCTCGTCGCGCCATCCGTCTCACGCTGATCGGGACGCAAACCTGTCGCTGATCTGGTTCCGGTGCCCGCTCACGCTCACGGATTCACGCGCTCAGGAGTAGGCTGCGAAGCAATTCAGCCTCACGCACAATCCGCATGCCAGTGTCCCTGCCAATCGAGAGCACGCAGTACGCCAAAGACCTCAAGGCGGGACGGCTGAGCCTCGAAGGCGTGTGCTGCCCAAAATGCCGCCGTCAAGAGGCCCTGCGCCTCACGGCATCCCGGATCAGGAGGCGGATCGTGCAGGTTGGCGAGAAGCAGGACGGTGTCAGCCAGCTTTTGGAATGCGAGATCGAGATCGCCCTTGCACGTTGCGCGGAGTGCGGCTTTCGAGTCCGTGTGTTGCCAGGTGACGTCCTGGCGCGCAAGGCGTACGCCCTTCCTGTTATCGAGGAATGCTGTGCGACGCGCGTTCGTGGCGTGAGCCTGCGACGGACAGTGGGGCGCTTCCACGCGCACCGTCCAGTCCACGCGACCGTGCATGCTTGGACAGAAGGCCTGGGTGCGCATGCCGATGGCCGTGACCATGCTGTTTGCCCAGGGGACTCTGTCGGCGCCGTCATGGTGGAGACAACCTCACGCTTCCCTGGGGTCGGGGGCGCAAACGTCGGTTCTCCCTCAGTTGCCTCATCTCGTTGCTGTCGCTCGGAGCCGCGTCGAGAGCGACTGGTCGCCGTCGGTACCCTCCTGATGACGGCGCGCAACCTTCCATTCGCAGAGCAGGCGGCACCGCTGACCGCTTGGCGGCTTCGAGCCATCGCCTGGACGTCGACTCCCTTCTCGTTCCAAACCTCAACGCGCTACATGCGGATTGAACAGCCACAAGTACACGCAGCCACAAGTAGTTGTCGCGATGTTCCAAGACCGCGAGCACGGCGTGCCGTCAGCGTTCCTCGGCGTCGAGTTCATTCGCCTCTACGCGGTCCCGACGCGCAGGTGACTCATAGCGCGCGGGTTGTGGCTAACTCGGCCCGCGTCCAAAAGATTGTGAGATGCGCGGACCAGTGAGCGTGAGACACGACAGTTGGCGAGGCCGTTCTGACGACCTACAACCCCACCATGCGCATCGTCTGCCTCTCCGACACGCACGACCAGCACGACCAACTGCAAGTGCCCGACGGCGACCTGCTGCTGCACGCGGGTGACGCGACGATGAGCGGCACCGCAGCCCAGATCGAAGCCTTCGACCGCTGGCTCGCGACGCTGCCGCACCGCCACAAGGTCGTCATCGCCGGCAACCACGACTGGGGCTTCCAACGCACCCCCGCCCGCGCCCGCTCGCTGCTGCGCCACGCCACCTACCTCGAAGACGACGAGACGACGGTTGAAGGCCTGCGCATCTGGGGATCGCCGTGGCAGCCGTGGTTCTACGACTGGGCGTTCAACCTGCAGCGCGGCCCTGAGATCGCCGCGAAGTGGGCGCTGATTCCAGCCGGCATCGACGTGCTGATCACCCATGGACCGCCAGCCGGCCTACTCGATCGCACCAGCCGCGGCGAGGACGTCGGCTGCGCCGATCTGCTGGCGGCGGTGCAGCGAACGAAGCCGCGGCTGCATGTATTTGGCCACATTCACGAGGGCTACGGCACCGTGGAGCGCGATGGCACGCGCTTCGTCAACGCCTGCAACTGCACCGAACGCTACCACCCCGTGCAGCCACCGATCGTCGTCGACCTGTAGGCCCGCAGGTTCCCGGGCCGTCCGACTTTCCGCTCGCGGAAGCCGCGCGGAGCCGCTGTAGTCCTGGCCCGAAATGCCACGCCGCCAAGACCTGAAGTCGATCCTCATTTTAGGCTCCGGCCCGATCATCATCGGCCAGGCCTGCGAGTTCGACTATTCGGGTGTGCAGGCGTGCAAAGCGCTGCGCGCCGACGGCTACCGGATCATCCTGATCAACAGCAATCCGGCGACGATCATGACCGATCCGGAGATGGCGGATCGCACCTACATCGAGCCAATCACGCCCGAAGTCGTCGCCAAGATCATCGAGCAGGAACGGCCCGACGCGATCCTGCCGACGCTCGGTGGCCAGACCGCCCTTAACTGCGCGATGCAGCTGCACGACATGGGCGTGCTGGTGAAGTTCGGCGTCGAAATGATCGGCGCGCGGCCGGAGTCGATTGCCAAAGCCGAGGGGCGCCTCGAGTTCCGCACGGCGATGGAGAAGATCGGGCTCGTCTGCGCCCGTTCGCGCCTCGCCTACTCGATGACCGAGGCCCGCGCCGCCCTCGACGAGATCGGTTTGCCGGCGGTCATTCGTCCCGGCTTCACGATGGGCGGCAGCGGCGGCGGCATCGCCTACAACCTGCAAGAGTTCGAAGAGATCTGCGCCCGCGGCCTGCAACTGTCGCTCAACAGCGAAGTGCTGGTCGAAGAGTCGATCGCCGGTTGGAAGGAGTTTGAACTCGAAGTCGTCCGCGACAAGAACGACAACGTCATCATCGTCTGCTCGATCGAGAACTTCGATCCGATGGGCGTGCACACCGGCGACTCGATCACGGTGGCGCCTTCGCAAACGCTGAGCGACCGCGAGTACCAGCTGATGCGCGATGCCGCCATCGCCTGCATCCGCGAGATCGGCGTCGACACTGGCGGCAGCAACGTGCAGTTTGCGATCAACCCGAAGGATGGTCGCATGGTGGTGATCGAGATGAACCCGCGCGTCAGCCGCAGCTCCGCGCTGGCCAGCAAGGCAACTGGGTTCCCGATCGCCAAGATCGCCGCCAAGCTCGCGGTCGGCTACACGCTCGACGAACTCGACAACGACATCACCAAGACGACCAAGGCGTGCTTCGAGCCGACGATCGACTACTGCGTGGTGAAGTTCCCGCGCTGGGCGTTCGAGAAGTTCCCCACCGCCGACTCGGTGCTGACGACGCAGATGAAGTCGGTCGGCGAAGTGATGGCGATCGGCCGCACGTTCAAAGAAGCGATGCAGAAGGCGCTGCGCGGCTTGGAAACGGGCCGCAATGGCTTTGGCAACGTTCCGGGGAAGGCGCACTGCAAGGCCGAGGACTGCAACGCCGAAGCGATCCGCCCGCATCTCGCGACGCCGCGCGCCGACCGCATCGATTGGGTGCGCTCGGCGATGTTGAGCGGCATGAGTGTCGAGGAGATCCACGAGTACTCGCGCATCGATCCGTGGTTCCTCGACCAACTGCAAGTGCTCGTGCGACACGAGCAGGCGATCGTCGCCGCCACCGCCAAGGGTGTGTCGGGGTTGTCGGCTGAGTTCTTGCGCAAGACCAAGATGCTCGGCTTCAGCGACCGGCAAATCGCCGCCGCCTGCCCCGGCAAAGTCAGCGAATGGGAAGTGCGCGCGCACCGCAAGCAGCTCGGCGTGCTGCCGGTCTACAAGCGCGTTGACACCTGTGCGGCGGAGTATCCAAGCCACACGCCGTACTTCTACTCGACCTATGACGGCGGCGAAGATGAGGTCGCCGCTAGCCCGAGCGACGCTAGCCAACACGGCGATAGCGCCGCCAAGAAACGCGTCATCGTCATCGGCGGCGGGCCAAACCGCATCGGCCAGGGCATCGAGTTCGATTACTGCTGCGTGCATGCGGCGATGGCGCTGCGCGAACTCGGTTACGAGACGGTGATGATCAACAGCAACCCGGAGACCGTGTCGACCGACTTCGACACCTCCGACATGCTGTTCTTCGAGCCGCTGACGCACGAAGACGTGATGAACGTCGTCGACCGCATCGCGCCGCACGGCGTCATCGTGCAGTTCGGCGGCCAGACGCCGCTCAACCTCGCCCGCGGCCTGCAGGAGCACGGCGCCCCATTGGTCGGCACCAGCGTCGATTCGATCGACGAAGCCGAAGACCGTGAACTGTTCAGCAAGCTGATCACCAAACTCGGCATCGACCAGCCGCCCAACGGCATGGCCAAGAACAGCGAGCAAGCCATCGCCCACGCCGAACGCATCGGCTACCCCGTGCTGGTGCGCCCGAGTTTCGTGCTCGGCGGCCGCGCGATGGAAGTCGTGTATGACCGCGCCGGGCTTGAGTCCTACATGGACCGCCACACGTCGTTCTCGGAAGAACGACCCCTGCTCGTCGACAAGTTCTTGGACTCCGCGATCGAAGTCGACGTCGACGCCATCGCCGACGGCGAGAACGTCGTCATCGGCGGCATCATGGAGCACATCGAAGAGGCCGGCATTCACTCCGGCGACTCAAGCTGCTCGTTGCCGCCATACACGCTGTCGGAAGGCCTGATCGAAGAGATCGCGGAGAAGACGCGCCGCCTCGCCCGGGCCCTCAAAGTCATCGGCCTGATGAACGTGCAGTGGGCCGTGCGCGGCACCAAGGTCTACATCCTCGAAGCCAACCCGCGGGCGTCGCGCACCGTGCCGTTCGTCAGCAAGGCGATCGCGCAGCCGCTGGCGAAGATGGCGGCTCGCGTGATGCTCGGCGAGACGCTGCAGCAAGTCGGCGTCATCGAACGACTGGAGCCGCCGTACTTCTCGGTGAAGGCCCCGGTCTTCCCGTTCAACAAGTTCCACGGCGTCGACACCATTCTCGGCCCGGAGATGAAGTCGACCGGCGAAGTGATGGGCATCGATGCCAAGTTTGGCACCGCCTTCGCGAAGGCAATGATCGGCGCTGGCAACACGTTGCCAAAGGACGGCAAGGTGTTCGTGTCGGTGCGCGACGAAGACAAGCGCATGATCGTGCCGCTGATCGATCGCTTGCACGGCCTCGGCTTCCAAATCGTCGCCACCGGCGGCACCGCCCGGGCTCTGCAAAACGCCGGCATCCCGGTGCAGCGCGTACTCAAGATCCACGAAGGTCGGCCGCACGTTCTCGACCTCGTGCTCAACCGCGAAGTGCGCCTGATCATCAACACGCCGAGCAGCCGCCGCGAACGCAGCGACGACCGTCAGATCCGCAGTGCTGCGGTCAGCCACCGCATTCCGTGCATCACCACGCTCGCCGCCGCCGCCGCCACAATCCAAGGCATGGAAGCGTGGCTCAAGAAGCCGCTCGCCGTGACGCCGCTGCAGGACTACCACAGCCTGCTTTTGACGTCGGGCGCGAAGGCCTGAGCAGGCGAGCCTCGCTCGTTCCTGACCGCGACGGCCACGACCCGAGCCCGACCCTCGCATGCTTTGCCTCGCGCGCGTTCCCGCGGCGGACTAGCATCGCGCCCGCACTTCGCAGTCCCACCCACATCCAACGATCCCATGCAGCAAGCGCCCCGCCACGATTCCCAGCTCGCCAAGGAAGTCGCCAAGTTCTGCCTCGCGCAGGTCACGAGCCCGCAAGCGAGCCGCACGACGTTCCCGAGTTCTCCGCTGTGGGCCGCCGCCGCCAAGACCGGCACCGCGTTGTGGCTCGACACCGGCGACGTCGACGCCGCCAAGGAACTCTGGGTGCGCGAGTTCACCGCGCTGACGACCAACAACACGCTGCTCAACAAGGAAGTGCAGAAGGGCCTCTACGACAAGATGGTTCCCGCCGCCGCGGCGCTGCTGAAGAAGATCTCGCCGGACATGACGCAGGATCGCCTGATCCAAGAGATCGCGTTCATCCTCAATGCCGTGCATGGCCTGATGCTCGTGCGCACCTTCGACGCCGATGTCTCGGTCGAGCTGCACACGGCGACGGCGCATGACGTCGAAGCCGCCTACCAGTACGGCAAACGCTTCCACGCCATCTGCCCCACCCGCTTCATCGTCAAGGTGCCGCTGTCGGCCGCGGGACTGTTGTCCGCGCGCCAACTGCACGACGACGGCATCCGCCTCAACTTCACGCTCGGCTTCTCCGCTCGGCAGAACTGGCTCATCGCCAGCCTGTCCAAGCCCAACTGGGTCAACGTGTTCCTCGGCCGCATCAACGCCTTCGTCGCCGACAACAAGCTTGGTGACGGCGTCAACGCAGGCGAGAAGGCGACCCTCGGCAGCCAACGCGGCCTGCGTCGCTTGAAGAAAGAACAAGGTCTCGACGTGCGCCAGATCGCCGCGTCGATGCGCAGCGGCCAACAGTGCGAAGACCTGCTCGGCCTCGACACGTTCACGATTCCGACCGCCGCCGCGAAGGAGTTCTTGAAGAAGAACCCAGCGCCCGCCGCGATCGCTGACAAGACCAACAACGATCCGAAGGTCACGTTCGCCGCCACTGCCGACGTCGCTGGTGAGCGCCTCGACTGCTTCTGGGCGATCACGCCGCAGTTCGAAAAGGCCGCCGCCGCCGTCGCCAAGCTCGACCCCAAGAAGTCCACCGCGGACGACGTCATCAAGACGCTGGCCGCCAACGGCATCACCGACCTGTTCCCGGCGTTCACCCACGAGGAAGCCGCGCGCCTGACCAAGGAAGGCAAGATCCCCGTGCACGCGACGTGGAAGGAACGCGTAAAGGCCAACACCGCCAGCTGGGACGGCATCCTCACCGCGGCCGCGCTCGCCAGCTTCACGCAGGATCAGCAAGCGCTTGACGATCGCATCCGCCGCTTCGTCTGAGCCGCGCCCCCACCGAACCGATGTCGACCAAGCCGTGGTAGAGTCCGCCGAACGATGGCTGCCAATGGAGGTCCCAGGGACGAGTTCTTGAGCGAGGAGGACCTCGATCTCGCGAACCTGTCTTGGGACGAGTTGCTGCGCTGGTGGGACACGTTCTTGCGGCAAGCGCAGGCATCGAACGACCTCGACGAACACGAGTACTCGCACGGGGTGTTCGCGTTGCCGCGCGCCGAGTGGCCCAAGCACCTTGCCGAGCCACGATGACGTGAACGCCCCGTTCGAAGACGTCCTGGTGGCAGCTCTCGGCGCGCTCGAACAAGACGGGCCGCCCGGCGTCGAGCGTGTGCTGGCAGCCCACCCGCAGCACGCGCAGCGCGCGCGCACCCACCTGCAACGTCTGCATGGCTATGGCTTGCTGGCGCCGACCACGCAGGTAGCTGTCCCGTCGAAGCAGCCAGTGGCGTTCCCTGAGCATCTCGGGGAGTTTCGGTTGCTGCAGCGCCTCGGTGGCGGCGGCATGGGCGTCGTCTACCCTGCCGAACAGAGTTCGCTCGGCCGCCGCGTGGCGCTGAAACTCGTGCGGCCGGAGCACCTCTACTTTCCCGGTGCCCACGATCGGTTTCGCCGCGAAGTCGAAGCCATCGCCAAGCTGCAGCATCCCGGCATCGTGCCTGTGTTCGCGGCGGGTGAGGACGCGGGCGTGCCGTGGCTGGCGATGGAGCACGTCGAAGGCGCTTCGCTCGACGAAATTCTGCAGTCCTTCGCTGGCCGCGATCCTGCCTACCTCACGGGCCACGATCTCGAAGTCGCCGTGCTCAGCATCGCCAAGGCGCGAGCCACGGCGAGCGCGCCGACCCGCGATGCGGCCACTTCCCCAAAACACAGCGACTCGCCGTTCGTGGGGCCATGGACCAGCGTGTGCCTGCGCATCGTGAGCGCGATTGCGGCAGCTCTCCAGCACGCCCACGAACGTGGCGTGCTGCACCGCGACGTCAAGCCGAGCAACATCATGCTGACGCTGGACGGCAGAGCCCAACTGCTCGACTTCGGCCTCGCCCTCGCCGATGGCTCGATGCGCCTCACTGGCACCGGCAACCAGCCCGGCAGTCCCGCCTACATGTCGCCCGAACAGATGCGCGGTGACAAGAGCCGCATCGACGCTCGCACCGACGTCTACTCGCTCGGCATCACGCTCTACGAACTGCTGACTCTGCGCATGCCGTTCGCCGGGGACTCCGCGGCATCGACGCGCGACCTCGTGCTCGCTGGCCATCCAGCACCGATGCGACTGCTCAATCGCACGATTCCGCGCGACGTCGACGTGCTGTGCAAGAAGGCGATGGACGCGGATCCCGGCCATCGTTACGCGAACGCCGCCGCGTTCGGCACCGACCTCGACAATGTCATGGCCAAGCGGCCGATCACCGCGCGCCCGCCGAGTGCATACCTGATTGGCAGTCGCTGGGTGCAACGCCACCCCGCGCGGGCGATCGCGGCGCTCGCCGCCGTGCTGTTGTTCGTCGTGACGCCCACCGCCTTCTTGCTGCAACAGCAGGCGAAGAACCGCGACATCCGCGCCGCCTTGACGAACGCCAAGCAGCAGCGCGATCGTGCGCGCGAAGCGGTCGATACCCTGCTGACTCGCGTTGCCGACGAGGATCTGCTGGAGCTGCCGCGCATGCTGGCGGTACGTCGGGATCTGCTCGACAGTGCGCGCACGTTCTACGAACGCTTCCTGGCCGAGTCAGTCGACGACCCCGAACTGCAGGAAGAAACCGCGCGCGCGGCGTTGCGGCTGTGGCAGCTCGAAGCCGAGTTGGGCCGCGTCGAAGTGTCCGTGACGTCGGCGGAACGCGCCGAGGTCTTGGCCCGTCGCGTTCTGGCGGCTTCGCCCAGTGCCAAGTCCCACGCGCTGTTGGCCGAAGCCCTCAAGGCCAAGGGATCTGGCATGCAGACGTTGGCTCGCTTGCAGCCGGCGCTGACGAATCTGCACGAAGCCCTCGAGCACTGCCGCACCGCTCGCGAGTTGGCGCCGCAAGACATCGGGAGTGCGATCGACGAAGTGGCGATCGCCCGCGCCATCGCGATCGTGCTCGCGCAATTGGGCCGCATCGAGGATGCCGTCGTCACCTACCAGTCGATCGCAACGACGTGGACCGCGCTCGACCCGCTGACGCGCGACACGACGTTCCGAAGCAGCGCCATCGATCAGGTGTTGTGCGGGCTCGCCGACCACGCGTACTTCTTGGCCAGCCACGGACGAATCGACGAACTTCGCCTTGTGCTGCACCAAGCACACGCAATGTCGATCGACGTCGGCTCAACGGCACTGCCGGTTTCGACGCGGCTCGCGGCGGCGCGCTTGGCGCTGACGCGCGCCAAGCTCGCCGCCGCGGAGAAGGACGCGCCGACCCAAGAAGCTGGTTACCGCGAGGCACTCGCCGCCACTCGTTCGCTGTTGCTCGACTACCCAGACCACGCCAACACCCTGCGCATGCAGGCCACGGCGTTGAACGACCTGGGGTTGTTTCTCGATCGCACCGAAGATCGCGGTGACGAGGCGTTGCCGCTGTACGAGCAGTCGATCGCCACCTTGCGGCAATTGATCGCGATCGATCCGAAGATCGCTGAGAACCGCGCCAACCTGGCCGCTTCGCTGGTCAACCTCGCCTCGCGCCTGCTCGATGCCAACCAACTGCAGGCGGCGCGCACCATGTTTGTGGAGGCAGCGGACTTGGCGACCGCCGCCCTGGCGGAGTCGCCGACCCGTTCCCAGTGGCGCACGGTGGCGCACAATGCCGAGTGGTTTCTCGGCCAAGCCTGCGGGAAGCTCGGCGACCACGTCGCCCAAGCGACCGCGGCCGATCGCCTGACGACGCTCCAACCAGACAATCCGCGCACGCTGCGCATCGCGTCGGGCCTGCTGGCACAGTCGATCGAGGCGCTGGCCAAGGACGCGGCGTGGAACGAGAGCGACCGCGCGCCGCGTCGCCGCGACCTCGAGACCAGGGCCATGACCTGGCTGCAGTCGGCTGCCCAACTCGGTTGCATCGACTTCAAGTGGCTGTCGACCGGGCCGGAGTTCGCATCGCTGCGTTCGCTGCCTGGCTTCGCCGAGATCCTGCAGCAAGTCGAAGCGAACGTCGCCCGCGCCAAGAAGTGACGTCAGAGGGAACCTGCGCTACACCGCGGCATTCCTGCGCCCCGCCCAAGCAGCGCCCAGAATCCCTGACCACCCCGACGATTCCGCCGCCCACATCGCAAGAATGGGAATGAGCCGCAACCGCCTTGCGACCGTTGCCACGGCCCGCCGGGCCGCCCTTCGAACGCCAATGCACAGCCACAGCTTCCGTACTCAAGTTCTCCTCGCCGCCGTCGCCCTGGCCACCGCACTCACCGCCCAAGGCACCCCAATCGGGTTCGAGGAGACCTTCGCCCTGTCACCCGACCGCGCCAAGGCGGTTGCCACTCTGATCACCGGTTCGAACGACTGGTACTACTACCACTGCCGCGAACGCCTCGACGCCCGCGACTTCGCCACCGTGCGCAAGCTGCTGCCGACCTGGATCAACAGCTTCGGCAACAACGGGCGGGTGCTCGAGATCCAGAACCGGGAGGCCTTGCTCAGCTTTGCCGATGGCGCCGAACGCACCTTCGCCTTCTTGGCCCATCGCTTCGGCTATCGCTACGACCACCAACGTGTGGTGCCCGGCGCCAAGTCAGATCTGCCAACGAGACTCGATCCGGCGTTGGTCGCCGCCGCCGAACTGACGCGCCGCGCTTTCGCCAATTCGCACGACTCCGTGCAGGGGTTCTCGGACGCTGCCCTACCAGCACTGGCTGCGCAGACGCTGACGCCAAACCAACTGCGCAATCTGTTGGACCGCCTGCGCCGACCCGACCTCGACAACCTGCCCGCGTTGGTCGTGCGCGATCTCGACCATCGCGCGAGCGGTGGCTTTGGCTCGCTCGAAGTGCACCGTCAACTGCGGCTCGAACAACTCGAAGAGTGCGTGCGGCTGCGTCCTGCCCTGCTGCGCGAGCAGCGCTTCGTCGAGGCGTGCTTGGTACGCATGCAACCGTCCGCCGACACGACGTGGGCCAACGATCCGGTCGCGCTCGCGGCCCACTTGCAGCAACTGCATGCGTTCGCGCAGCGGCTGCCGTCGTCGTTCAACTCGCTGAAGGCGCACGTGCTGTTCCATTGGCTGCAGCACGACCTGACGCAAGGCGCCCCCGACAAGGAGCGCTTCCTCGCCTACCTGCGGCTGCCGCGTCGTTCTGGCTTTCCTGCCGAAGGGCACGTGCAGCGCTTTCCGCGCAGCGAGGACCACGTCAACCTCGGCGTACAGTACGCCACCGGCTTGCCGCCGATTGGCAACGACGAAGCGATGGTGCGCGCCTGCCTCGAACAGTTCTTTGCCAGCGAAGATAGCTACGAGACCTACGCCGAATGGCTCGACGCCAACTGGCTCAAGACCGTGCTCGCGGAGACCAAGCTGCTGCTCGGCCAAGGCGACCCCGAACGCTGGTACTCCATGCTCGCCAACCCGACCGCGCTCGAGCAGATCAAGCAGCGCATCGAGCTGACGTTCCCGGCCACGATGCGCACGCACTACGGCGCTGACGACGCGGTGACGCTCGCCCTCGACGCCAAGAACGTGCCGACGCTGCTCGTGAAGGTGTTCGCAATCGACGCCTATCGCTACCACCAAGAGAAGCAGAAGGAAGTCGACGCCGCGATCGAGCTCGATGGCATCGTCGCCAACTTCGAGCAGACCTTCCACTACACCGAAGTGCCGCTGCGCCGCGTGCGCCGCACCTTCGACCTGCCGATGCTGCGCGAGCCGGGCACCTACGTCGTCGAGTTCGTCGGCAATGGCACCAGCAGCCGCGCCGTCATCCACAAGGGCGGCCTGCGCTGCGTCGAACGCACGGTGGCCGGTGGCCAAATGGTGCGCGTCTACGACGAACGGGGCGCGCACGTGCCCACTGCCGCGGTGTGGTTTGGTGGTGTTGAGTACACCGCCAACGACAAGGGCGAAGTGCTGCTGCCGTTCTCGACAGCGCCAGGCCAGAAGCAGATCGTGCTGCGCGCCGGGTCGCGCTCGTCGATGGCGGCGTTCACGCACCTGGCGGAGAGCTACCAACTGCATGGAGCGGCGTTCGTCGACCGCGAATCGCTGATCGCCGGCCGCACCGCCCGCATCGCCATTCGCCCGCAACTGCGGCTGACCGGCCACGATGTCGCGTTGTCGCTGCTCGAGAACCGCCTGCTGACCATCGTCGCCACCGACCAAGACGGCCTCGCCACCACGATGGAAGTGCGCGGCATGGCGCTCGAAGACGAACGCGAGTTCGTGCACGAGATCCAGGTGCCCGAACGGCTGCAGGCGCTGCACATCACCTTGCGCGGAACCGTGAAGGACCTCGCTGGCAAGGACGTCGTGTGCGCGACGGCCACCACTTCATTCGCAGTGAACGGCATCGACGCCACCGCCGAAACTGGCACCACGATGTTGCTGCGGCTACCGACCGGCTATGTCGTTGACGCGCGCGGCAAGAACGGCGAAGCGATGGCGGGTCGGCCGTGCACCGTTGTCTTGACGCATCGCGACTACGTCGAACCCGTCACGACCACGCTGCAGAGCGACGCCAACGGCCGCATTCTACTTGGCGAACTGCCGGGCATCGTGCATGTGCGAGTGCAACGCCTCGGCGGTAGCGCGACGGAGTTCGCGCTGTCGCAAGCCCGACTGCGCCTGCCGTCGAGCCTGCATGGCCGCATGGGCGACACCCTTCGCGTTCCCTACCAGGGCACGGCGACCAGCCCAACGCGGGCGGAATTCTCGCTGCTCGGCCACCGCCATGACGAGTTCGCGCACCTCGCCATCGCCGATGGTTTCCTCGAACTGCGCGAGCTGCCGCCCGGCGACTACCTCCTGCTCGACCATCGCGCCGGCGACTCGATCGCCGTGCGCATCACCGCCGGTGCGCGCGATGGCAGTTGGCTCGTCGGCCGCGACCGCGTGCTGGCGAGCCAGCGGCAACAGCCGCTGCACCTTCGCGCCGTGCAGTTCGAAGGCGATGACGTCGTCATTCGCCTCGCCAACGCCACCGAGAGCACGCGCGTGCACGTGGTCGCCACCCGCGCGCTGCCGACCTTCGATGCGTTCTCTCACCTGCTCGGTGCCGGCGTGCAACCGCTCACCACCTTCCAGCTCGATCGCGCCGAGAGCAGCTACCACGCGGGTCGCAAGCTTGGTGATGAGTACCGCTACGTGTTGGAACGGCGCTTCGCACCGAAGTTCGTCGGCAACATGCTCAGCCGCCCAAGCCTGCTGCTGAGCCCGTGGCAAGTCGACGACTCCAAGAACCAGCCAGTCGGCTTTGGTCGCGACGGCGGCGGGCAGTTTGGCGGCCGCGCCGGGGCGCGCGGGCCTACCACCGGCGGCCCTGCGGGCCCGGCCGGGCCTGGCGGGACATGGAATGCGGGCACGTTCGCGTCGTTCGACTACCTGCCACAGGGCTCCGTGTTGCTCGCCAACCTGACGCCCGACGCCGACGGTGTGCTGCGCGTGAAGGCGACGGACCTCGGCGCCGGGCAGCAGGTGCATGTGCTCGCACTGGACGGTGCTGAAGCCATCTACGACACGTTGGTGCGCGCCGAGACACCGCTGGTGCCGCGCGCCCGCACCTTGGCGAAGGCACTCGAAGGCAGCGAACACTTCGTCGAACAGCGCCGGATCGAGTTCGTCGCAGAAGGCGGCACCACCGTGCTCGACACCCGCGACGCCAAGGTTGAGATGCACGATTCGCTGGCGGGTGCCTTCCGATTGTTCTCGACCATCTCGAACAGTCCGGATCTGGCGATGTTCGCCTTCGTCACCGAGTGGCCGAAGAAGTCGGCGGCGGAGAAGCAGACGCTGTATCGCCAACACGCTTGCCACGAGCTGCACTTCTTCCTCTTCCACAAGGACCGTGCGTTCTTCGACACGGTGGTCAAGCCGTTCCTGGCCCAGAAGCTCGACAAGACGTTCCTCGACCACTGGCTGCTCGGTGATGACCTGCGCGCGTTCGTGCAACCGTGGCAGTTTGCGCAGCTCAACCTGATCGAACGCATCCTGTTGGCGCAACGACTCGATGGCGATGGCAAGCAGGCGGTGGCCAGGACGGTTCGCGAAGCGCTCGAACTGCAGCCGGTTTCGCGCGAACGCTTGAACCAGCTGTTCGATCTCGCTCTCAAGAGCGAGGAACTCGCCGAGCAACCGACCCTGTTGGATCTTGATGGCTTCGGCGCACAGGAGCTGAAAGCCGGCGCGCCATCGGGGCCAGCGACCGGCGGTCCGCAACGCCGTGGTGGGCAACCAGGCAAGGCTCCGAATGCACCGCCGAGCGCCAAGCCCGTGGCGGCAGCGGAGGAACGCAAAGACAAGGACTCGCGGGAGCGGGCGACCGAGCAGGAAGACGCCAAGGTCACGGGGTCCGATGACTTCTTTCTCGGAGCAGCGCGCCGAGACGAACTGCAAACGCGCGGCTTGGCCAAGCAGCTTTTCCGCGCCGTCGCGAGCACGAAGTTGCTGGTCGAACACAACTGGTGGCATCGCCGCATGACCGCGTCGACGGCGGACGTCGTCGCCCCCAATCGCTTCTGGGTCGACTACGCGACCGCCCGCACCGGCACGCCGTTCGTGTCGACAGCACTCGTCGAAGCCAGCGGGTCCTTCCTCGAAATGATGATGGCGCTGTCGGTGCTCGACCTGCCGTTCGAAGCGGGCAAGCACGACGTCACCGTCGATGGCGATCGCCGCACATTGAAAGCCGCCACGCCGCTGCTGCTCGTGCGCAAGGAAGTCACCAAGACCGAGCGCGCCGCCGACCAATCGCCGCTGCTGCTCGGCCAAAACTTCTTCCGCCTCGACGATCGCTACCGCACCGAGAACGGCGAACGCCGCGATGCGTTCGTCACCGACGAGTTCTTGGTCGACGTGCCGTATGGCTGCCAGGTCGTCGTCACCAACCCGACGTCCAGCAAGCGCAGCGTCGAAGTGCTGCTGCAGATCCCGGCGGGTGCCGTGCCGCTGCAGAAGGGCTTCTGGACGAAGGGCGTGCCTGCGCAGCTCGAACCGTACGCGACGGGCACGCTCGAGTACGCCTTCTACTTCCCGGCGGCGGGCACCTTCGCGCACTACCCAGCGCACGCCGCCGAGAAGGGCAAGCTGGCGGCCAACGCCGAGCCGCGGTCGCTGACGGTGGCGCTGACGCCGAGCAAGGTCGACACCACGTCGTGGGAGCACGTCTCGCAGCAGGGCACGGCCGCCGAGGTGCTGACGTTCCTCGACACCCACAACGTGCAAGGCATCGACCTCTCGCGCATCGCCTGGCGCATGCGCGAGCGCGAGTTCTTCACGCAGGCACTCGCCAAGCTGAAGAGTCGCCACGTCTACGAGCACACGCTGTGGTCGTACGGCTTGCTGCACCGCGACCTCGCCGCGACGCGCGAGCACTTGCAGCACGCCGACGAGTTCGTGCAGCAATGTGGCATGGCGATCACTTCGCCGCTGCTGACGATCGATCCCAAGGAACGCCGCCTGTTCGAACACATCGAGCTCGATCCGCTCGTGCATCCGCGCGCCCACCAACTCGGCGGCCAGCGCGTGCTCGGCAACGCGGCGTTGGCGCAGCAATACCAGTCGCTGATGACGCTGCTCGGCTACCACCCCCAACTCGACGCCAACGACTGGCTCGTCGTCACCTACTACTTAGCGCTGCAAGATCGCATCGAGGAAGCGCTCGCCAGCTTCGCCAAGGTCGATGCCAACAAGGTCGCGACCAAGGTGCAATACGACTACCTCGCGGCCTACCTGTGCTTCTTCACCGGCGAGACGGCGAAGGCGCGCACGCTGGCGGAAGACCACAAGGACCACCCCGTGCTGCATTGGCAGCAGCGCTTCCGCAACGTGCTGACGCAACTCGACGAAGCCGCCGGCAAGACCACGACCGCGACCGGCGAACCGACCGCCGACCTCGCCGCGACCGCGCCGGCGCTCGAACTACAGATCACCGAACGCACGATCGCCGTCGCCCACAAGAACCTGACGCAGTGCGAAGTGCGCTACTACGAGCTCGACGTCGAGTTCGCCTTCTCCGCCCAGCCGTTCGCCTCTGCGGATGGCACCGCCGCCGCCTTCGTGCGGCCCAACTTCACCGAGACCAAGGACCTGCCCAAGGGCGAACCGCAGCTCGCCTTCGCGTTGCCGGCGCAGTTCCTGCAGAAGAACGTGCTGGTCGAAGTGCGCGCCGGTGGGCTCGTGCGCAGCAAGCAGTACTTCGCCAACGCCCTGTCGGTGCGCTTCCTCGAATCGTTCGGCCAGGTCGCCGTCACTGCACCCGACACCCAGGCCCCGCTGCCGAAAACCTACGTCAAGGTCTTCGCCAAGCTCGCTGACGGCACCGTGCGCTTCCACAAGGACGGCTACACCGACCTGCGCGGACGCTTCGACTACGCCTCCCTCAGCGACGACCCCAACGCCAACGCCACTCGCTACGCCGTGCTCGTGCTCGACGAACAACGCGGCGCCGTCATCCGCGAGATTGCACCGCCGACGAAGTGACCCCCACCAATGCAGCGCGGCCGATCACTCGGCCGCGCGTGCTGCATCAGGCAATCAAGCTCGACTCACGAGCCGCCGGTGTCGACGGGCGGGCCACTGCTCGCGCCGTTGCCGGGCTTGCCACCCTTCTTGCTCTTGCTGATACGAGGCCGACCGGCCTTGTTGGAGGAGTTTCAACCCTCTCATTCACTGGGTAGCGGCAGTCCTTGCAGATCTTCGATCTCCATGCGCTCCAGACGAATCGCAGCTTCGAGGTCGCCTTGGTGCTTGGCGGCCTCTTCCTTGCTGGACGATTGCTCGGCGAGCAGTCGCCAGTTTTGGCGCGCTGCTTCGATCTCCGGCTCCCACACCTGACGGTCGAGACCTTCCAGACGCATCAGCCACGTCGTGAAGAATTGCGAACGGGCCAACGCGTGCCGCGCGTCTCGCAGCAAGCCAGCGTCCGTGTCCTTCTCGCTTTCCATCTGTTCGACCAGAGTCGCCAGCTCGTCGCGGGCCACCGGCAAGCCACTGGCCTGCATGCGCGCTTTGTTGAGCTCGATCTGCAGACGCTGGGAGACTCGCTTGTCGAGCGCGTCAGCGTTCTTCGGCAGCGTCTTGAGCGCCTCTTCGTACTGGCGCACGGCTTCCTTCCATTCGCCCGCGTCGGCCGCTGCGTGAGCCTTCACCAACACCGCGTCGGTCGATTCCAACGCCTTCAGGTCTTGGCCCGGACCTTCGTGATATGCCCAGGCGCCAACCGGCAGCATGAGCCAACCAACCAACAAGATGTTCCGCATCGCGTTCTCCGTCGGGGGAAACTGTCGCCGCGCGCGCCACGAGTGCTACCGCGTGAACAGGTCGGGGAGCTTATCGGGAGGCTGTGGGCCTCGGGGCAAGCGCCTTCGAATTGTTACATCGACGAGCCACGCGACCGCCGCGCCGATCGCATAGGCGAACAGGTCGGCGACCAAGAATCCCTGCCCGAGAACGAGGGCGCCGAGGCGGGTCGCGCGCAGGTCGGCGAGCCAGCCGAAGGGCAGCAGTTGTGAAAGCTCGACGGCAACGGACCAGCCGAAAGCCGCCGCCGCCAGACGGTTCGCCCGGGCGGCAGGCACGAGCAGGCAGCCGCCGAAGAACGCCGCGACGGTGTACAGGGCATCGCCAGTGTGCTGCGCCAGCACGCCTGGCAGCGGGTAGCGGCGGGACAGCAGCCCCAGCGCCACGGTCAGCAAGAGGCAGGCGAAGACCCGCATTCGCGACCGAGGACGCGAACGCGAACGCGCCGCCATGTCAGCAGGGCTCACGCCGCCTGTTGGGCCAACGCGATCCCCGGCCGCCAGCGTGTGCCAAACCAATGCAGCAGCATCGGCAGCATGGCGAGCACGCAACTGCTGACGAGGATCGCGAGCAGCGCGTACTCGCGCAGCGTCAACTGTTCGATCAGCGGCTTGCGCGCATCCGAGGCAGCAGCCGACAACACGTCGCTCGGCACATGCCGTTTGTTGCCGTTGTGAAACTCGCCACCAAGGCGAATCGCAACCTGGCGCAAGGTGCTCTCGTCCTGCCGCGATTGGTGCCCGGCGATGAACTTGCCTGACAGATGGTCGCCGACGCCGATCACCATGGTGCCGCCGATCGATGGCGGCAGCGTCGGCATGCCGGTAGACGGCACTGTGTCGCCATCGCTGACGATCACCAGCAGCGCACTGCCGACGCGCCAGGGCTTGGCGATGCGGGCAGCCTCGGCGATGCCGTCGAACAACTTCGTCGCGCCCGCCTTGAAGGCGAAGCGCATGTCCACTTCGCTCAGGATGTGCCGCACCACTTCGAGGTCAACCGTGTCTTCGACCACAGTCTTGGCGCCGTTGTAGGTCGCGATCACCGTGATCTTGAACTTGCCGATCGGCACGCGCTCGAACAACGAATCGACCAGTTCCTTGGCACGGGCAGCGCGCGTCTGATCGCCATTCGCGCCGGCGTCCTTCAGCAACATGCTCGGCGACACGTCGTGCACCAGCAGCAGATGCCGCCATTCTTCGGGCGACACGTCTTCGCCTTTGTGGATCTTGGGTTCGACATACAGCAACGTCATCAGCCCCCACGCGAGGCCGCCCGCTGCCAGGATGCGCAGGAACGGCGACACCCGCGCCAAAGAGCTCGGAGCACCGCCCGGCCCAAACACCAGGTGCGCAACCCGCCGCACGCGCAGTTGCTGCAGGATCTCGCCGATCATCACGACCAGCAGCACGCCGACCGCAACCAGCAGGGTCACCATGGCGTGTACCTCAAGCCGAGTTGCACCAGCATCCACAGACCGAGCACCGACAGGCCGGCGATGCAGAACGGGAAGAACCAGTCGACCAGCTCGGCGATGCCCTGCTCGATCTTCGCCTTGGTCATGCCGTCGATGCGTTTGAAGACGTCGCCGAGCGCGTGCGTGTCATCGGGGTTGAAGACCTCGCCGCCGGTCAGGCGCGCCAAGTTGACGATCTCCCCGCGCGCCTCGCTCTCCTGGATGTTCACCGCAAACAGCGTGATGCCGTCACGCTTCAACTTCTTGGCGATGTCCAACTCAGCACCGCTCGCCAAGTCGCTGCTCCAACCGTCGGTGACCAAGATCAACATGCGGTCGCCTTCCGCGCGCGACGTCAGCACTTCGCGACAACCGAGCACCGCCTTGCCGATCTCGGTGCCGCCAAAGCCCGGAATGTTGTTCTCGGGACTCATGAACGGAATCGAACAGCGGAACGCCGAGGGGTCGCTCGTCAGCGGCACCCAATGCATGTAGTTGTTGCCGAAGAACGTCAGCCCAAACGAGTCGCCCTTGCGGTAGTCGAGGAAGTCGTTGATCGCCTGCATCGCCGCGTCGTAGCGATTGCCCTTGCCGAACTTCGCCGTCATCGAGCCCGAGATGTCGACGCAGAACTGGATGTTGGTGAGCGCGCGCTTCTGCTTGGGCGCCGCCAGTTCTTGCGGCAACGCCACCAGCAATACGGCCACCGCCAGCAGCAGGGCTGGCAACGACTCGCCGACGCCGAGCATCCCGCGCAGGAACCAACCGCTGCCGCGCGGGCCGCCATCGAACGGCAACACCACGCGCCGCCCGCGCCGCTGCCAGACCCAGCACATCTGCAGCACTGGCAGCACCAGCAGCAACAACAGCCAGGGGCGTGCAAACATCAACGCACCCCTGCCTGGGCGATCGGCTCAAAGCTCTCGGCGGTGACGCTGCGATACGGCGCGAGCAAAGCGCTCACGTCGGTCGGCGCTGGCGGGGTCGGCATGTGCAGCCACGCCTCGAGCTGCCGCAGCAGCGCCCCCGCTTCCGCGTGCTGCTTGATCGCCACGATCGCATCCGCCGCGTTGGCCGCTTCCAGATTGAGACGGGCGCGCCAGAACGCGAGCAGCAGCCGTTCGAGTTCTGCCTTGGCAGCCGTCTCGGCATCGCCACGGACGACGGCCTCCACGAGCGGGCGCAAGCGGTCGGCGAGCGTTGGCTTGCTGACCACGGTCACGACCTTCTTGCGGAAGCGGCGACCGACGAACAGGATCGCCAGCAAGCCAAGTCCCCACGCGATACCAGCTGCGATCTGCATCGCGCGATAGCCGTTGAGGCGGCGCGGTGCCTCTGGCTCGATCTCAGTCGGCTCGAAGGCATCCTTCGCTAGCGTGCTGGTGGCTTCGACCATTACTTCGGGCAGATCCGTGACGGCCGAGCCATCCTGGCGCACCAAGAACTTGCACAGGTCAAAGCTGCCAGGCGCCAGCCCGACCCATTCGAAGTCGTAGCGCAGGGCATTGCCGTGTGGCCACGTCTTCAACACCCGCAGGACGAGCGGCGTCTTCAGCGTCGAGGGAGCAGGCTGCAACTCGGTGCCCGGCAGCACCACTTGCTCAAGGTAGGCTCGCATACCGACGGTGGCGGTGCGCTGGTCGCGCGCTTGCGCGAGCAACGAGCCCAGCATCAGCATGAGAACGGCCAGTTGCCGCGAGAGCGCCGCCATCAGCGGGCTCCTCGGCCAGCGAGGCCGCGCGCGCGGAAGAACTGCCGCAGCCGATGCACGAATGGCTGGTCGGTGCGAACCAGCATGTGGTCGACGCCGCCGCGACGCAGTTCTTGTTCCATCTTCGACTGATCCAACATCGGCCGCCGGCCATGCGTCACGAAGCTGCGACCGGACTCGGCTTCTTGCGCCCGCATGAACCCAAAACCACGCAGCGTCAGCTCCGACGGATCCTGAAACTGCACGACGGCGACCTCGTGCTGCTGCGCGAGCAGCGCCAACGTGTGCGCGGCGCCTTCTTCGTGCAGGTCGCTGCAGACGATGATGATCGAACGGCTCTTCAACGTCGGCCGCAGTTGCTGCAGGCGCCGCGTGATCTGGGTCGACTCGTCGAACGCGTGGTGTCGCAGGGCCAGCAACCACTGCAGCACTTGGTCCTTCGCCAGACTCGGCTCGACGCGCACATCCCGCGAACCGCCTCCCAGCACACCGACCGGGCTCGTGCGATCGAGGCACGCGAGCGCCAACCCACCAGCAACGTGCAGCGCCATCTCGTACTTGCTGCGCGCCATCGAACTCACCACCATCGAGGCGGAGGTGTCGATCAAAAACCACGCCGCGATGCGCCGCGGCGCCTCGTACTCCTTGACGTGCACCTTGGTTGAACGCGCGGTCACGCGCCAATCGATCGACTTGACCGAGTCACCGTGCTGGTAGAGCCGCGATTGCACGTAGTCGATGCCCGACCCGAGGAAGCGCGAGCCATCGAGCCCGTAGGTGAGGTCGTCCGCGAGTCGGCGAATCGCGACCACGAACTTGCGCGCCGCCAGCGGTTCGACGTGGTGCAGCATGCCGGGCAAGTCGCGCTCGGGCACACGCCCCGAGGTGCCGGCGCGAGGCGCTGCCGCTTTGCCGTTCGGCGTGGTCATCGCGCCACTTCGCTCAAGATCTCCTGCAGCACCTGCTGGCTCGTGTAGCCGTCGGCGACAGCCTCGTACGACAAGCGAATGCGGTGCAGGATCACGTCTTCGGCGAGTGCGAACAGGTCCTCGGGCAACACGTAGTCGCGGCCGTGGATCAGCGCGCGCGCCCGCGATGCCTTCACCAACGAGATACCGGCGCGAGGGCTGCAACCGAGGTTGAGCTTCGGGTGCTTGCGCGTGCGGTTGACGATCTCGACGGTGTGCTCAAGGAACGCTTCGCTGACGTGCACTTGCTGCACGTCTTCCATCGCGCGCACCAATTGATCTGAGCTGCCGGTCGCTTGTTCGCCCAACACGTCGAACTCCGTGCGCGCCACCGCCCCCTTGCCGTCGCGGCGCACGCCGAGCGCGGCGTTGCGGCGCAGCACTTCCTTCTCTTGCTCAGTCGTCAGGTAACCAAGCCGGTGCAGCAGCATGAAGCGATCGAGTTGGGCTTCCGGTAGCTCGAAGGTGCCGGCTTGCTCGACCGGGTTCTGCGTGGCGATCACGAGGAATGGCGCCGGCAGGGCGTAGGTCTGGTTGCCGATCGTGACGCGGCGTTCTTGCATCGCTTCGAGCAGCGCGCTCTGCACCTTCGGCGCGGCGCGGTTGATCTCGTCGGCGAGCAACAGGTTGGTGAAGATCGGCCCCTTGTGCGTGCGGAACTCGTGCGTCTTCTGGTCGAGGATCTCGCTACCGACGATGTCCGAGGGCAACAAGTCGATCGTGAACTGGATGCGAGCGAACGCGAGGTCCACCGTCTTCGACACCGCCGCCACCAGCAGTGTCTTCGCAAGACCGGGCACCCCTTGCAGCAACAGGTGGCCCGACGTCATCAAGGCGATCAGCAACCGCTCGACAACAACATCCTGACCGACAACGACCTTGCCGACGCGAGTCCGGATCGTGTCGAGGAACTGCCGCGTCTCGGTGAAACGCGGCGCAGCGATGGCTTTTAGGGAAGTCATGAGGAAGAGCGGGCAGTGAGAGAAGGCGGGGGTAGGAGGACGCGGCGGTCAGTTCGTGCGCGCCAACCAAGTTCTCGCGACGGCGGCCAGATCAAGGGTCGCGTCCGTCGCGCGGCCAAAATGCGTGGCCTCAATGCGCCCGATGTCGGCGGCCAACGACTGCTTTGCCGACTCATCAAGGCGCCCGCGCGCAGCGATCTGCTGCAACAACGACAACACCGTGAACGGCGTCACGTGCGTCGGCATCTGCAATCCGTGGCTTGGCCCGAGCTGACCGCGCGCCGCCGGCTTCCAGAAGAAGAACCACCCCAAGTAGGCGACCAGCGCCACCCCGAGCAGGATCCACAGCCACTTCGGATTGCGGCCCGCAAGGGCACTGCCGAGTGCGATCTCCGGGCTGACGGTCGCGAGGTCGGCGTCGTCATAGCGTTGGTAGACGGCCTTGACGCCTTCGACCTTGGGCTTGCCAAAGACAAAGTTGGTCGGGCGCGCATCGTCGTCGGCTGGCTTGAGGGCAAGCAACCACACGCGCTCACTGTCGATGCCATCCTGGTCTTCGCTGAACTTCGACACCGAAGCACCTTGGTCATCGCGCTTGCTGACCGTGAAGCCTGGCAAGTCGAGCTGCAAGATCGACTCCAGCTCAGGCACCAGACCTTTGCTCTTCGCTTTGATCTCCAGCGTGACCTTGCCTTCGTCGGCGCGCCGCTCGTCGAGCAACTGCGTCACTTCGAGTTCGGAGAACGGCCGCTCTTCGGCCTTCGCCGACGCATCGATCGCCACCGGCGAACTGGTGACCGGCAGGATCGTGAACCCGGACGTATCGAGGAAGTCGAGGTCGAGTTTGATCTCGGGGATGCGATCGACTTGCGGCCCGTTCGCCTTCAGCAGCAACCACGCATACGGCGTCGTCTTCCAGCCCGGCGCGTCGGTCGGCTTTGAAACCATCGATTCGCTGTTGAACGTCACCGACATCACGTCGAAGTGTTCGCGCAGCGAAGCACTGACCGCTTCCTGGAACTTGTCGCGGTAGTTCTCGAGCGGCCGCCCGTAGTTGTAGGCGTAGCCCTGGTTGTTCTGGTTGGTCGCGTACTTCTGGAACCCACCGCTCTCGCGCTCGATCTCCGGCGAGTGCACGAGGTCGATGCGCACCCCAAACGGCTGCGTGCCGACCGCCGTCGAACCTTCGACCGAGGCGACGAGTTTGATCTCGCGAATCAGATCTTGGTAGTAGTCCCAGACCTTCTTCGCCTCGATCGCTTGCGGGTGGTCGCCAATGACCGCGAAGCCTGCTTCGAGGTAGCGGAACTTGATCTGCGGCTTGACCGACGACATGCGCGTGAACAGTTGGTTCGCGAACATGCCAAGGTGCCGCTCGCGGCTCTCGACTGGCAGCTTGTCGAGCGCGGCGCGAATCAGCGGCAGTTGGCTCTTCGCGAGCACCGTCTCTTCGTCGACCGCGCCAAGATCCGAGGCGCCGAGCGCAGAGTAGAACCACGTGTCGAAGGCCCGGATCGTCTCTTCGTCGAGCCGCAGCCCGCCCGCCACTTCCACGTAGTGCGCCGCCGCTTGCTCGAACACCGCGAACGCACCTTTGCGCAGTTCGGCGAAGTTGCTGTCGCGTTGCAGTTCGCGCGAGAAGTTGTTCTGGTCGTGCACGATCGAGCCAACCACGGTCAACAACGCCCAGTGGCGACCGCGCTTGGTCAAAGCACCCTTGGCGACCGTCAGCGCCGTCTCGTAGCCGCGCCCGACTTCTTCGAGCATCTCGCGCTGCGAGCGCTTGGTCTTCTCTTTCTCTTGCACCGCCGGCCGCCGCCACACCGTCGCCAGGTTGGTGCGCATCTTGCTGAGCAGTTCGCCAAGCAGCACCGGATCGAGGTTGGCCACGTTGCCAAACACCTTTTCGATCGTCTCCAAGCGATAGACCTCAGCGGCACTGTGGGCGGCGACGAAGGCCTCGCTCAGCAGCTTCTCGTCGACCCCATCGATCGGCAGCTTGCGCAGTCGAACCACCCACTTGGCAAGGTCTTCGAGGTTGCGCTCCTGCTTGCTACGCGTCAGCGGGATGCCGTTGGAACGCTCTTCGAAGCCGTACATGAACATGTACGAATTCGTGCGGTTGTTGGTGTTCGGGTTGTGGCTCTTCATCCACACGCGCAGGAACTCACTCGACAGGTCCTTCGCCTTGCGTGGGTTCGTGCCCGCCAACGCCTCGATGAATGGGAACGCCTTCTCCGGTTCGTTGACCTTCAAGAACAGTTGGGCGGAGACGGTCGCGAAGTGCGGCTCGAGCGCGTCGTCGAGCAGTGCAGCCCACTCGGCATTCGGCTGCGCTTCGATCAGATCCGCCGGCTCGATTGCAACCACCTGACCGCCGCCGCCGCGGCGACGGGTCGTCCAAAACAGGTTGCCGTACTCGTCGCGCTCCATCATCGGCCCGAGCGAATCGGACTGCGAATTGGCGTAGCTGTACGCGGCCTCGACGATCCAACCCGAGGCCAAGAGGCCGAGCGTCGGCTTCCATTGTTCGGCGAGCTGCGGCGCCACCTTCAACAACGCTTCGACCGCGGTCTTTTGCAGCCGCAGGCCGCTGGCGCGATAGCTCGCGTCGCCCGCCTTGTCTTGAAAGCCCTTCGCCACCTGGCCACCGATCGTGGCGACGATCTCCATGCCGCGATCGGGCCGCGCCGTGAAGCTCTCCGCGAGCCAGGCTGGACCGAGATCCGCTTGCACCTTGGGCGCCAGCTCGACCGCACGCCGCAGCGCTTCGGCCTTCTCGGCTTCGCCGATGTCGCCCTTGCTGAGAGCTGCTTGCGTGACCTTCCACGCGGTCTGCAAATGCACGTTGCGCTTTTCCTTCTGGTGCAGCGCGAGAGCGTGGCGGGCCAGCAGGTTGAGGCCTTCGCGATCGTTGTCCTTTTCGGCCTGCTCCGCCGTCGGCAAGAACGGCCCCATCTCGAGCTCTTGGCCAATCGTCGCCAGCAGCATCGCGACTTCGCGGCGGTCGAGACGTTGTTCGGCCGCGGGCTTGCCCACTTCGACACCGAGCAAGCGGACCATCTCTTCGAGCACGCTGCCGTTCTCGATAGCGCGCAGGACGAACGGCGCCAGCATCGGCACCATCTTCTTGTCGAAGCCTTCGGGTGCGGGCGCCAACGCGGCGAGCGCGAACGCATCCTCGAACGCGAACCGGTTCTTCTCCTGCAGGTTCGGCGGGACGCGCTGGTCCTCAGGCTTCTGCGGGTGGTTTGGCAGTGTGCGCAGGAAGTGCTCGTAGCAGCCCTTGCGTTCCTTCTCCGGCAGCGTCAGCAAGAACTCGGCGACCTTGTGCCAGCGACCGAGCGTCACGTCGCGCTGCAACATCTCGCCTTCACGTTGCAGCTTCTTCTCGGCGAGTTGCATGGCCGCCGCATCGGAGCCGGGTGGGGTGGCACCGGGGCCGGCGGCGCCCGGAGCGGCCGCACCGCCAGGAACGGCGAGGGCATGGTCGACAGCGACCCCCGGCGGCACTTGGCCACCGAACTCCGCCAACAGCATCGCTTCGATCTCGGCTCTGGTCGCCCCCTCATTCGCGGACACGACCGGCGGCGCCGCGACTGCGGCTGCGGCTTCCCCCGAACCGGCCTTCGTCTTGTCCTTCTCCTTGTCCTTCTCTTCAGCTGGGTCGTAGGGCTTCAGCTCCGGCGTGGACCACGCTTGCAAGATCGACGAGGGGCGTCGATCGAAGTGCAGTTGCTTCCACTTCTGCACCCGCTGGTTTGCCGCCGCTTGCGCCGCGACAACCGCAGGATCTGGCGGGACTGGTGGTGTCGTCGCCGGCACCACGCCCGCCTTCAGCGGATCCTGCGTCGACACTGCCGTCGGCACGGCCATCGCCATTCCAGTCAGGCGCAGGCGCACCGCCGGCACCGATGAAGACGAAGGCGCTGGCACGGGGACTTGCGCCAGAACAAGGGTCGGCAACACAAACGACGCAACGACGGCGGCGACCGCCTGCGAGATTGGAGAGCGGGTACGCATCAGGGGTCTCCTCAGGGCGCGGCAAAGTAACACGGCGAGCAAGCGGTGCGATGGATGGGTTCGTCGGATCACTCGCCGTCTGGTTCGCCATCGACGCCACCGTCGACAGCAACTTCGAGCCTCGACAGGTCGACGTTGAGGTCGCGAACGACGGCCAAGCGGCGCAGGTATTCCTGGCGCGGCACCTCGAACGCGCCCAGCGTGCGCAAGTGCGCCGACGCAAACTGCACATCGAGCAACTGGATGCCCGCGGCGAACAACGACCGAACGAGGGCCACCAACGCCACCTTCGACATGTCGGTACGGCGATGGAACTTCGACTCCGCGGCGAACAGGCCGCCAATCTGCACGCCGTAGACCCCCGCCACCAGCTCAGGACCGACCCACACTTCGAGGCTGTGGGCGTGGCCTAGCCGATGCAGATGCTCATAGGCGTCAACCATCTCGGGAATGATCCAGGTGCCGCTGCGCCGGGCCCGCCCGCACTCGTTCATGACCTGCGAGAAACAGCGGTTCCAGCTCAGTTCGAAGCCACCCTGGTGAATGCGCTTTTGCAGACTGCGCGCGACGTGCAAGTGTTGGACATCGAGCAGTGCCCGCGGATCCGGACTCCACCACAGTGGTACGTAGCCCTCCGCATACCACGGAAAGATGCCGCTGCCGTAGGCCAGCAGCAGCCGCGCCGGTTGCAGGTCACCACCGACTGCGAGCAGTCCTTCGCCGTCGTAGGCGGCAGGGTCCGGAAACGCTGGCGGCGCTTGCGGCAGCAGCACGACCGGTTGCGGCCGTCGTGCGCGCATCAGCGCTCCTTCAACCGCCGCAGGGTCGTGTTCTGGTCTTCGCGATCGCCGAGCTCAAGCAGCTCGATATCGCCGTCCGCGAGCGATCGGAAGTACACCCGCAAGCCAAGCGACGCGCGCAGGCTCCAAGTGTCTTGGCCACCCATCTGCTTCACCTCGAGGCCTGGGTACGAGTGGCCTTCGGTGCAAAACAACAGGATCGCTTGGAACGCGCGTTCGATGGCGCGGCGCTCCTTGCCTTCGAGCGACTTGTAGAACGAGGGCAAAAACCGCGGCAGCAAGAACCGGCGTTCCTCGACGACGACTGGCTCCGGCTGGGGCTTGCGACGGCGCTTGCCCTTTGGCAGCAACGCCTCGACTTCAGCGAGCGCGGTTTCGGTTTCACGCAGCTTGGATTGGTTGTGCGCGAGCTGACGGCGTAGGGCGGCATCGGCTGCCGCGAAGCCCTCGCGCTCATTCTCGAGATCGTGCACGTAGCGCAGCAAGTTCTTGGCGTCGCGGGCTAGCTCTGGCTTCTGATCAGCCGCCGCCCGATGCGCGAGTTCGCGGCGCAGCAGCAACACTTCTTGTTCGGCGAGCTGCAAACGCCGCAGCAACTCGGCTTCGCGTTCCCGGCCGCGACTCGTCGACTCGCGCGACCGCTCAAGGTCGTCGCGCAGCCGCGCCAAGTCCGCATCGCGCAGGGAGGCCAGTGGGTCGGTGATTGCCGCTGGCTCGACCTCGGGCGACTCCGGCACGCCCACCACGGGCAGCAACAACCGCAGCACGTCGTCGAGTTGTTTTGGCTCGCGCAGATCGGCCAACAACGGCGCCAGCACGTGCGCCGACGCCTTCTCCACGCGAAAGCCCCCCTTGGGCGACAACCCGAACGTGCGCGCCAGTTCGCGCATCTTGCGCACCGGCACGACGAGCTCGAGCATCATCGCCAGCGGCACATCCGAGCCCTTGCCGAGCACGCGCTCGGCAAGTCTCTTGAGGGCAACTGACGCGTCGTTCATCGCGGCCAATCTACTGCGCGACCTCGTCGGCGCACGCGTTCCCCAAAAGCGCTACCCGCGGTCGACGGCAGCTGGCAGCGGCAGCGGATGGATTGGAGTGACTGGGTACTCGCTGAAGAACTCGAGCTTGTCCCACTCGCGCTCGATGGCCTCGCGTTCGTCGGCGGTCAGCGGCGGCGCTTGCCGCCACCAACGGTAGGTGCCCCATTCCACGAAATCGAAGGGGGCGCCGAGCAATACGCCGACCTTCCACAGCACGAAGGACGGAAACAAGAACACCGACAGCGGGTCGCGCGTTTCCTTCGGCTGCGAACGGTAGACGAGCCACGCTGGCACGAAGACCGCGACGTCAACGGGCACGCCGATCGCAAAACCCGCCGTGCCGCCAAGCGTCGCTGGCAAGCGCGTGAACCAAGTGCGGCCCGTGCTGCCATCGACTAGACCGTCGGAGTAGCGCACGACGGACGTGCAGCTGACGGCCAGCAGCGCCGCGAGCAGCAGCGCTGACGCGGCCCGAGTGCTGCACCGCCCGTATCTCAACTGCCCTTGCGCGGCTCGCGGCGCGCGAACTTCATATTCGTGATCCGCCACTTGTCGAGCAGCTCAGGCGGCGGCGTGTTGTGGCCGCTGATGGTGCGCTCATCCGTCGAGTTGACCAAGGTCAGTTCGCGCAGCTTCCACACCGACTGCTGCACTTGATCGCCAGCTTGGCGCGCTCCGGACTCGCAGTTGAAGAGCACGGCGTAGACAAAGTCCATCGACACCAACAGCTCCTTGCGCGGCCAAGTCACGTCGGCGACGTAGTCGACGATGCGCTGCTTCGACTTCAGCGTCACCGATTCCTCTTTGGGTTCGCTTGGCTGGAAGTCGTTGGTCTTCAGGCCGGACCCGCCGGCGGCGAGGATCTGTTCCTCGAAGTACGTGCGCGGCGCGTTGATCGCGTCCGACAGGCCCCGCTGGTTCTGGATGACGACTTCGACCTTGCGCTGCAGGCTGCCGATCTCCTCGACCACACCGCCAGCCTTGGTGGCATCGTGGATCGCTTTCTTGCAGGCAACGAGGTCGTCGTCGATCAGCTTCACCATCCAGCCGCCCGCTGGCAGCAGCACGAGCGACAGCAGGACGATGGCCTTGTAGAGGTCCATGTTGCGAAAGAAGCTCATCGGCGGCCCTCCGTGGTCACGACTTCGGTCTTGGTGGTCCCGTCCCCGATTTCCAAACGCCGTTCCGGCGGCTTGCCACTCGCAGCACCAATCACGGGGCTACCACTCGGACCGAACGGCAAGAACACATCGCGGACGTGCAGAACGACTCGGAAGTAGGCCCCGGCGACGCCGCTCTTCTCAGCATCCCTGAACAGCTCCTCGTCCTTGCGTTCGTCGGACTTCTCAGGCAACTCAAAGGGCGAATCCGCCTTCTGGATCTCTGCTTCGATGGCCCGTTGCAGCAACGCGCGGCGGTTGCGGAAGTCTTCACCGCGGAAGGCGATGGTGAACTCGACGCGGCGGTTGGGCGCCTTCATGCTGAGTTCGACCTTCGGCACCAGGTAGCGGCCCAGTTCGGGCTCGATCGATTGCAGCAAGTCGGACCAACGCACGAGCACCGCCAAACCGGACTCGAGCGAGATGTCTTCGTAGATGCCCGATTGCTTCTGCTTCGTGTTGACGACCAGCTTCAGGCGATCGCGCACGATGCCGAGGCGTTTGTGCACTGGCGCCGCATCCAGCTCGGCGACCAGGTCCTTGTAGACGAAGTCCTTGCCCTTGGTCTGCTCCACCCGGAACTGCTGGGAGTTCTCGAACCAGCTGCTCGCGAACACCGAATTGAGCATGCCGTAGAAGATCGGCGGCGCCTTTGGTTTCGCCTTGTCAATGAAGGTGCTGCCGATCTGCAGATGCAGCAACCGCAGTTCGCTGTTCTTCTTGTTCCAGTGCGCGAACAACGCAATCAGCGCGACCATGCAGACGATCGCCAACGGGAACTTGACGCGTTCGAAGCCACGCGTCAGCAACAGGTCTTCTTGCCGCAGTTGGAAACCATCGGGGCCACCGAGACGGCCGAGCGCCAAGCCGAGCGCGGTCGTCAACCGGGAGCCGTAGTCCGTCACTTCTTCTGGCGTGAGGTCGTGCTGCAACCGCGCCAACACGTCGAGTTCCTTCACTTCGCAGCCGAACACCGCGGCCAACATCTCGTTGGTGCCAGCGGCACGACTCGCACCACCTGTCACCCAGACGGCGCGCAGTTGGCTCTGGCGACCCGAAGCGGTGAGGAAGCGCGTCAGTTCGCGCGCGAGCCGCTGCAAGTAGGCGGTGTGCGCCGCTTCGACTTCCGTGTATTTGACGACGACCGCTCGGGCCGGCGCCAGGGCGGCAGCCACTTCGGGGGCCGCGCCATCCACCGCTGGCGGCAGGGCTGGCGCCAACGCCGCCGCCACGTCCAACCGCTGGTCGGTACCAGTCAACAGACAGCGACGAGCCGCCTCGCGAGCCGTCGCTACATCCAGACCATGCCGACGCGCCACGTCATCGGCAACGACACCATCGCCGAGGCGCAGCGCGCGCATCTCGACCAAGTGTTCCCCTTCGACCAGCAGCACCTTCACGCTCAGCGCGCCAAGGTCAATGACCGCCGTCACCCGCTTGCCGTCGTTCGCCGCCGCTTCGACGGCGTCCACCGTGAAGGCCCCGGCCCAGTGCGCGGAGCGCCACAGCGCCATCGTGTCCAAGTCGACGCGTTCGGCTTCGATCTTGTGCGCCGACAGGGCGCCCAGCTGCGCTCGCAGACCGGCCTTGGGGACCGACGCCACGAGAATGCGTGTGCCGCCCGCGGTGCCAGCGCCGATCTCGTGGAAGTCGACGATCATGTCGTCGACCGATTGGCTCTGGATCTCCCCTTCGATCTCGGCCTTGATGACCTTGCGAATCGCGTCGTGGCCCTTGAAGGGCAACTCGATGACGCGGAGCACGGCCTCACGACAGGGGTGGCCTAGGCTGACTTCGCCGCGCATGCCCGCATCGAGTGCGGCGCGGGCGGTCTCCGCAATGAAGTCGACGCGCGCACCGCCGTCAGCCGCCGAAGCCGCGATGGTCGCCACGTGAACACGCAACAGCCGCGTCTTTTTGTAGCTGCCTTCCACCTCGACGACCTTCACTGCTTGGTCGCCTGGATCGATGCCGATGCTTCTCACCATGCTTTCACCTGTCGTTCTGCCGCGCGGGGTCGCACGCGGCGGTCCTGATCAACGTTTGTCCGTCGTCCCCGAGCCTCGGCTCGGTGGTCGACTGTCGCGGTCGTAACGCGTTCGCTGCTCGTCGTCGAGTATGGCGCGAATGCGTCGTTCGGTCATGCTTCGCAATTGGAGCAATTGGGCCAGCACAGGCGGCGGCAATTGGCTCCACTGCGTACTCTTCAGAATCGATATCTCTTGTTGGTTCTCGCCCTGTAGCACGAGCCCGAGCGAACGCTTCTGGTTCGTTCGCAGCCCATAGCGGACCGCCAAGTCGCTCGCAAACTCGTGATCGGGGATCGGCAAGCCCTGGCCATTCGCCACTTGTTCGGAGCCGACGTAACCGCCCACCAAGCCCGCGGCGAAGCTGCCGACGGCGACTCCGAGTATCCACAACCGAAGAGAGTGCATCGCTCGCGATCACTTGCGGCTGTGCAGCAGAGCATCCAAGCGTTCGAGTTCGTGCTGAACGTCCGCTGGGTTCGCTTGCATGATCGTCGGCTGTTCGCCGTTCACGAAGCCCGCGTGCCAGGCCAAACCGACGCCTGCCAGGATCGCGGCTGCCAAGAGAATGCGCCGACACAGGCCGATGGCCGCAGCCGCCACGTCCGCTTGCTCCAGTTGCTGCCGCGTCGGGAGTTGCCGCGCAGCAACCAGCAAGTTGCTGGTGAACGACGTGGGTGGCCGCATGCTGCGGCCAGCTCCCGCCATGGCCAACGCACCGCGCACGGACTGCGCCTCATCGGCCGCGCGCTGCAGTGCTGGCTCGGCTGCCAAACGAGTCGCGAAGGCCGCGGTGGCCGCCGCATCGAGTTCGCCGTCAAGGTGCCGCTGCAGCAGAAGGAGATCGCATTGCGAAAGTTTCATCGGGTGCCTCCACGAGGCGTTGGCGTGAAGCCAGCAGGCAAGAGTTCGGGATGCAAGCGTTCGATCGCTTCCTTGAAACGCTGGCGGGCGCGGAAGAGTCGCGACTCCACCGTGCCGAGTTGGATTTGCAGGACCTGCGCGATCTCGGTGTAGGAAAGGTTCTCGAACTCGCGCAGCACGAGAATGGTCCGGAACTTCTCAGGCAGCGAGTCGACGATGGCGCGCGTCGCGGTCGCCAGCTCCGCAGTCATCAGCGGGTTGGCTGGGTTCTCGTCGTCACCCGAACCGCGATCGAGCACGGCGTCGTCATCGACCAAGCGCAGGCGCCGATGGCTGGCCCGCGACAGGTGGTCGGTCGCGGCGTTGACCGCGATGCGATAGAGCCACGTGTAGAACTGCGACTCGTGGTTGAAGGTGTGCAGCTTGCGGAAGACCTTCAGAAACACGTCCTGGGCCAAGTCTTCGCACTCGATCGCGTCCCGGCAGTAGCGGCCGAGCAGGCGAAAGAGGCGGTCCTTGTAGCGATCCACCAGCGCTGCGAACGCCGACTCGCTGCCTTGCAGCACTGCGGCGATCAACTCTGGATCAGGTCGATCGGTATCAGGTACTTCGGTTCTGTTCTGCAAGGCAAACACGCTGCCCTTGGAGGGACTGGCTTCGTCTTTCTTCCCGCGTGACCGAACTACTCGGGCTTCTTGAGAAGGTGGCCCATCTTGTCACGCTTTGTGTCCAAGTATCTTTGGTTGTGTTGGTTAGGAGTGACTTCCAACGGCACCTGGGCGGTGATTTCGAGACCGTGGCCCTGCAAGCCAGCCAACTTCTTGGGGTTGTTGGTGAGCACGCGCAGTCGCCGCACCCCGAGGTCATGCAGGATCTGCGCGCCAGTGCCGAACTCGCGTTCATCCGGGCGGAACCCGAGATGCACGTTCGCCTCGACCGTGTCCATGCCCTTGTCCTGCAGGGCGTAGGCCTTGAGCTTGTTCGCCAGCCCGATGCCACGGCCTTCCTGGCTGATGTAGAGCACGATGCCGCGGCCTTCGTCTTGCACCCGACGCATGGCCAGCTGTAGCTGCGGCCCACAATCGCAACGCAGCGAACCGAAGGCGTCGCCAGTGAGGCACTGCGAGTGAACACGCACCAGCACGGCCTCTTCGATCGGCGGGAAGCGCCCACTGTCACCGACCCGCGGGATGCCAACGGTCAGCGCCATGTGCGTGCGGCCATCCACGAGACTGTGGTAGGTGTGGCAATCGAACTGGCCATGAGGCGTCGGCATCGACGCGACGGCGACCCTTTCGATCAACCGTTCACGGCGACGGCGGTACTCGACCAGGTCGGCGATGCAACCCATCTTGAAGGAGTGCTTCTGGCAGAACGCGATGAGATCCGGCACCCGCGCCATCTCCCCATCGGGCTTCGTCACTTCACAAATCACGCCTGCCGGGCGCAGGCCGGCGAGACGGCAAAGATCGACGACGGCCTCGGTGTGGCCGGTGCGCACCAACACGCCACCTTGGCGCGCGCGCAACGGGAAGATGTGGCCGGGGCGACTGAGGTGCTCTGGCTTGGCGTCGGGATGGACCGCCGCCAACACCGTGAGGGCCCGGTCCTTGGCTGAAATGCCGGTCGTGACACCTTCGGCGGCCCCGATCGAAACCGTGAACGCGGTGCCATAGCGGCTCTTGTTCTCCGCGACCATCATCGGCAACTGCAGGCGATCGCAGATCTCGTCGTCCAGCGCCAAGCAGATGAGGCCACAGGCTTCGCGCGACAGCAGGGCAATCAGCTCCGGCGAGGCAAACTGCGCGGCGAAGCAAAGGTCGCCTTCGTTCTCACGGGAGGGATCGTCGACTAGCACGATCGGGCGGCCGGCCTTCAGCTCTTCGAGCAGTTCTGAGATGGGTGCGAAAGTCATGCGGAGGGCAGCCGCCGAGGCGGCGGGCCGCGCAGTCTACTGGGATCGGCACGAACGTTCGCCCATGTGGTCTCGGCATTAAGGCGACTGCGAAAGGCGTCTGGGTGGCGCGCGACGACGGCGACCGACAAGTCATTCCGAACACCTTGACCCGCGGATCCCCCGCATGCCCATGCGGCCGTCGCGACGGCACGGCCGACTAACCGCAACCAGCTAGATGTCCCGATCGGGAAATAATACCCCATCCCCGACTCTTTTCGGGGAGGTTCTACTGGATGCCAGCCTCGTCCAGGATCCGCGCTGGCTGGCGCGCGCTTGCCCCGCCCCCTCCCTCGGCGTCGGCGCCTTCACCGGTGGCATGTCCTCGACCCCCGTCAGCCGCTCTACGAACCGCTGCACCGCCTAGTGTGACGTGTAGCGGATCCCTCTGACCACCCTACGAGCCCGTCCACTCGCGGCCCTCAAGCCTTACCGCCCCTGGCCCCGCCCTTCGCGCGAGCCTTCGGCGCGGACTTCGCCTTACCCTTCCGCTTCTTCACCACATTCGTCGGCGCGGAGCGACCACCCCGCGGCTTCGTCGCTCGGAACCGCGGATGTGCCCGCAACACGCAGGCAACCGAGACCTCCGACGCATCGAAGAGCGGCGGCGGACATCCCACGGCCTTCATTGTACTGCGGATCGTCTGGATGCCCTGCCCCTCGGCCTGCGCCAGCTGCAACCGCGCCAAGAACCAAGCCAACGCCTGATTGCGCCAGCGCGGTGTCACCGAACGGGACTGCAGGTCCGGCAACGTGACTCCCACCGGCAGCGACCCTGGCGAGAGGAACTCGACGCGATCGCGGTAAGACGTGAAGCGCGCCGGATCGACGAGTTCGTAATCACGATGCGCGAGCGCATTGACCATCGCCTCCTGCAGCGCGCGACGCGGGTACTTCTCAGCGTTTGGCGCCCTCAGGTTGGTCTTGTCGTAGAGCGTCACCGCCTCCGCCTCGAGCAGTTTTTGCAGACGCCCCGCTTGGTCGAGAAGCGTTCCAGCGATCTCGAACCGCTGCGCCACCGGATCGGTCCGGTCCTTTCCCGAATAGGCGGAGTAGATCGAGAAGGCTCCGGGGATGAACTTCTGGGGTTCCCGACCGAACAGCAGCACGGCGTAGTTGCGAGGCCGCAAGACGCCGGACAGTGGTTCGGCCACGCACAACGATGGCACGAACGGCGACAGCTGCACCCCCTCGACCAGGTACGACTCGACCCCACGATCGAGCGTGAAGACCCCCATACGCTGCAATGCGTCGCGCAGCGCGAGCAGGTCGATGTCGTTGACCGTCGCTGCGTTGCACGGCCGGCGATCCCATGGCTCCAGCGCCCGCTTGCGCACCAGCAGGTCCTTGAGCAACCCGTTTCTGGCTTCGATCGTCGAGCGACTCACCCGCACGAAGTGCTTGGCGCCGTCATCGTCCCAGCGGAACGTGTGCGCCGTCCCGGTAGCGGGCTGCAGGAACACCAGAATACGACGCGACGGATCGTCGGCGGCGATCTCCGCCACCAACGGCGCTAGCGGTGGTGAGACGCGCTCGCGGCAACGGGTCAGGACGACGTTCTCGACTTCCTTGATGCGATTCGCCGTCAGCCCCACGCGGACGAGCCGAGGGAAGCCATGCTCGTCCTTCTCCTCCCGGGCGCCACAGACCACGTAGCCGCCGCCGAGATTCTGCAGGTCGTTTGCAAACGCCGACAGGGTCGCCACGACATCGTTGCTGTCCGCGACGTTCTCCTTCCACTCGGTCTGCTCGCTCTCGCGACGCGCCAGTTGGTCGAGATCGATGCGCACGGTCACGAGATCACCACCTTCTTGCCGGCCACGAACAGGCGCGCACAGTTGACGGTCATCGACATCATGGGGGCCGCGTCCAAGTGCGACTCATCACGCGCCGCACATGGCAGAATCGGTAGGCTACGCCTTCTGCGACGGAGACGAAGGGGCGAGTACACGAAAGGCAACCCGACGCCACGCCAAAGCACTTCATCCCGTCACCTGAACGTTAGATCTTTCGGGCACGGTCACGGCCGATTATCGACCGCACTAGCCCGTCATGCGCATAGCGAAAGGCCAAGGTCAGGTCCGCTTCATGGTGATTGCCGTGCCGACGCCGGAAGGGATCAGAGCCGAATCCGGGAAGCGGCACCGTTTGCCAACCACGTTGCCTTGTCTTCGGTCGAGATGACCGGACCGCCGCTCGACGCCGCCAACATCGCGTAGTCGCAGACGTCTTTCCGTTCCTCCTGTAGGCACACGATCTGCGCGCGGAGTTCAGGAGTCCAGGAACCATGCCACCGCTCGTCCCCCACACACCGGAAGCCCTTGCAGCTTCGCCAGAGAACTAGGTGTTGACAGCCGATCTGTTCGAGGGTCGGCGTAATGGTGAACGGTGTGCTTGTCGACTCGTCCGAATCGCAGTCCTTCGAGGCGCGCGAGGCGAAGGCAGATGTCGCGATCAGTGCAGCTCGAAAGGTGCTCGTCGAAGCCGCCGACCATCAACAACATGTCGAGGCGCACGAACAGGTTCGAACCCTGGATGTGCTGCCCTCGCACGAACAGTTCCCGGCTATCGAGCGCGCTGGGAATCGTGTGTCGATGCCCTGGATCGTCAGGCGCCTCGTGACGAATCAACCCTGCCGCGACCATGTTGAGATCGCCACACACGGCAGCGTCCATGCACAACTGCAGGTGGTCGGACTCCCACCTGTCGTCGTCATCGAGCACCGCAACAAACCACAGGTCCGCCTGCGGCGCGACTCGTTCATCGCGATGTAGCTGGTCCAATCCCGTGTTCCATGCACCGGCTGCACGAGCCGAAGTGCGACGGTTGCGCAAGACGGTGACCGGAAGCCCAGGACCACACTGCGCCTGCAGAGTGCGAGCGATCCTCGTCACCGAGCACGGCTGCGAGAACCTGTCGGGCCACCTGCCGAGTTCGCCCGATGCGATCGAAGCAATGATGCGGCAGGCCGGCGTGATCGACGTCCCGGTCGGGCTGCCCAGGTAGCAGGCGCCGCGCTACACTCCCATCCGCCCGGTTCCTCACCTCTTCTCCGGCCCCCGCCAGCCATGGCCACACTGCTCGAACGTCTGAACGCCCGCCCCACCGACATCCGTGTTGCGGTCGTCGGCATCGGCTCGATCGGCAGGTGCCTCGTGCACCAGGCGCAGCTAACGCCACGCATGCGGCCGGTGGCGATCGCCGACCTGCACGTCGACAAGGCCGTGCAGTGTGCCCGCCAGCTCGGCCTGCCGTTCGAGATCGTCGACAGCCCGCAGGGCCTCGACGCCGCCATCGAGCGTGGCGTGCTGGCGATCACCGGCGACGGCCTGCTGGTCGCGGCGAGCGGACGGGTCGACGTCTTCTTCGAAGCCACCAACGCGCTGCTGCCGGCCGCCGGTCACGCGCGCACGGCGTTGCGGCACGGCCAGCACGTCGTGATGATGAACTTCGAGGCCGACCTGATGTTCGGCCCAGTGCTGGTCGCCGAAGCGCGCACGCAGGGCCGCGTCTACACCGCCTCGGACGGCGACCAGCCGACCGTCATCAAGCGCCTCGTCGACGACATCCGCTTGTGGGGCTTCGAGCTCGTCGTCGCCGGCAACATCAAGGGCTACCACGACGCCTACGTGAACCCGACGACGATCGCTCCGGAGGCCGACAAGCGCGGGCTCGACCACAAGATGTGCTCGTCCTACACCGACGGCACCAAGCTCTGCGTCGAGATGGCGGTGGTCGCCAACGCGCTCGGCCTCGGGACGACCAAACCCGGCATGCACGGCCACCGCATGCGTCACGTCCTGCAGATTTTCGACCACCTCGACATCGGCGCCTTGTGGCGCGCGCACGGACCGTTCGTCGACTACGTCGTCGGCGCCGAACCCAAGGGCGGCGTGTTCGTGATCGGCCACACCGAGAGCGAGTTGCAACGCCACACGCTGGCGTGGTATCCGCCCGACCTCGGCCCGGGCCCGTTCTACCTGTTCTACCGGCCCTACCACCTCGGCGCGATCGAGGCGATGAACTGCGTCGTCGAGGCGGTGCTCGACGGCAGCGCGCGGCTGCAACCGCGCTCGATGCGCACCAACGTCTACGCCTACGCGAAGAAGGACCTGCGCGCCGGCGACCGCGTCGACGGCATGGGCGGCTACGCCGCCTTCGGGCTGATCGAGAACCTCGCCGACCAACAACGTGCCCCGGGGCTGCCGATCTGCCTCGCCGACGACCTCGTGCTGCGCCGCGACGTCAAGCAGGACGAACGCATCCAGCTCGACGACGTCGACTGGCAACCGGCGGCGCCGGCATTCGAGCTCTACCGGCAGGCGATCGCACTCGGCTGCTGACAGCGGATCAGTCGGGCACCAGTTGCCGGAGCCGCGCGAGCAGCTTCGCTGCGGCCCGCCGGCAGTGCAGCACGAACGCGTGCCCGCGCAGCTGCCAGCCCGCGGCGCGATGCCCCTGCCGCTGCCGCGCGACGGCGAGCAGGTAGAGGCACTCGACCCGATCGGGTTCGAGTCGCAGCCCCTCGCGCAAGGCCGCTTCGGCACCTTCGCTGTCGTCGGCAGCGAGCAGGCAGCGGCCGAGCAGCGCGAACTGCCGTGCCTCGCGCGGGTCGAGCAGTACGGCGAGTCGCGCGTGGCGCACTGCTTTTTCGGCCTCGCCGGCGACGAGCAGGATCTTGGCGAGCGCGACGTTGGCGGACAGATGCCAGGCGTCGATCGCCAGCGCGCCGCGCAGCGTGTCCGCCGCCAGCATGCGTTCGCCGCGGCGCACCTGCAGCGTCGCGAGACGGAAACGGGCGTCGGCGCGGTCGGGGCCGAGGTCGACGCCCGCCGCGAGCACGGCTTCGGCCTCCGCGCCGCGCTTGCCGTGCAACAGCAACTCGGCGAGACCCGAACGCGCCGGCCTCGCCGCCCCGTCTCGTGCCAGCACGGCGAGCAAGGCGGCCTTTGCGTCGGGCGCCTGCGGTCGGATCGCCGCGAGCGCCAGCGCCGCCTCGGTGCCGTCAGGCTCGAGCCGCAACGCTTCGCGCAGTGCCGCGGCGGCCGCGCGGCGATTGCCCGCCCCCACCAACGCCTGCCCGAGCGCAAGGTGCGCCTCTGCCACCACGGCATCGGCGGCGACGGCCGCGCGCGCGCAGCCGATCGCGCGGTCCCAGGCGCGCTGCTGCACGAACACCTCGGCTTCGGCAAGCTGCAAGGCGCCGTGCACCGCTGGTTCGGTCGGGCCGGCCGCGAGCTGCGTGCGCAGCCGTTCGAGGCCTTTGGCGTCGCCGACCTTGGCGAGGTGGCGGGCGCGCGAGTACGTCGCCTCGCGCCTCAGCAGCGACTCGGGCGCCGGCGCCGGCGCCTCGGTGCCGCGTGGCAAAAACCCCTCGGCGACGAGAAAGTCAATGAGGGCCCGCGTGCGCAGCCGCTGCACGGCGCGGAAGGCGTCGATCTCGCCGCCCACCGCGACATGCTCCGACGCGCGCACGAACCACGCCTCGGCGCCGGTCACGGCGCGGTCCATCATGAAACTCGGCCACGGGAACTCGGAGCCGAGATGGCAGGTCAGTTTCTGACGCGGCGAGAACCACGCGAGCCGGAATGCCGAACCCCAGAAGCCGAACACGTTGCGATGGCGGTGCACAACGGCGAGCTGCTCGGTGAGTTCGTGCTGCTCGGGACGCAGGATGCAAAAGCCGCCCCGTTCGAGCACGCGTTCGAACGCCGCTTCGTCGACCGCGCGGCGGTAGCCCTGGTCGAGCGCGGCGCGCGACAGCCACAGCGGCTGGTCGGTCTCCGCCCCGGCGGCGAGCCCGAGCCGCTCGAGCACGCCGGTGTAGGTGTGCCGCACGTCGGCGTGCACGAGCCGGTTGTAGACGTAGGCTGGGTGCGGCACGAACACCGTGCGCAACCGCGTCGGCCGCTGCAGGAAGTGCAGTCGTTCGGGCAGCAGGCCGAGGCCGCGGAACAGCGTGTGGTGGTAGCCCAGCGGCGGGAAGCACGGCAGCGCGTGCATGACGATCCGGTGCGGCAGGCCCGGTTCGCGCAGCGCCCAGCAGCGGGCCATGCCCTCGAGCAGCAGGTGCCCGAAGTGGGAGTTGAACGTGCCGAGGTAGAGCACCGGTTCGTCGATCACGTCCTCTGGCTCGGGCGGCGGCGACGGCAGCCGGGCGCCGGACAGCACCTCAGCGCCGCGTCGCAGCAGCGACGCCTCGACGGGCCGACCGTCGCGGTCGAACAAGCCGCCCGTGCGCCCGGCGTCGCTGGACTGCGCATCGGCCGACAGCGGCACGAACAGCGCGTCGTGCACTTCGACGATCGACGGCAGGCCGGCAGGGATCACGTCGACATCGCCCGTGACCGCCGCGAATTGCGCCGCGGCCTCGGGCAGGTCGTGGAACCGGTAGTCGGCGTACGAGAGACGCATGACGGGAGTGGGATGGGCACGAGGGTGGCGGGTCCTCGTGCGGGCGACGGAGGAACCTTACCGCAACCGGCCCTACGGGCACGCTGCGGGTGACTTGCCGCAAGAAACCGCATGCGGGCTCCCGGGTGAGGGAATGGGGAAACCAACGACCCATCTTCCTAGTGGGGGACCCGGGGGCATGGCGGCGGCAGCAAACTTCGGTTTTTCGTCGGCGCCTCGGCAGCATCGACGCAACGTCGCCAAGCAGCCTGAATCCGACCCGGCTTTGCCGCACGGCTTTCACCGTTGGCATCGCGCTGTGGCCGTTGGGCCGAGAGCGCCGCAAACCGACGCGGGCCGCAGTGATCTCGTGCTGCGCGCGATCGACAAGCCCGGCGAGGCGATGCTCAACCTGCGTTCGCTGCGACTCGTGCCGCGTTGACGCAGCCAGGCTCACCGCTGCGGCGCCAACAGACGCGACTCGGCGAACGGCAGCGGCGCAATCGTCAGGCGCACGACGTGCACGGGCTCGACGATCTCGACTGCGGCGTAGCCGGCGGTGTGGCCACGACTGCTGTTGCGCGCGTCCCATTCGGACTGGTCCCCCAACAGACGCACCTGGCCCGCCGGCACGAGCCAACGATGCCGATGCTCGCCAAATCGAGGCTCCACCCGGTGCCGCGCGCGGGCCGGATCGCCGGATCCCAACCAATCCCCAGGCTCGAACTCCAGCACCTTGCCGTGACGGTCGCGCAGCTTCGGCACTTCGATCTGCAGCGAGTTGACGACGACCGCACCACCTTCCTGCACCGGTGCGAGTTCGAGTTCCAGCCAATGCAGCTTCGGCGTGATCTCGATCGGTCCGCCACCTTCGGCGATGGCACGCGACTCGGTATCCGAAGCGAACACGATGCCGGTCTCCCGATCGACGAGTTGGAACCACCACGCACCCGTCGGCAGATCGAAGGCGAACGAGCCGTCCGCGGCGAGGTCGGCGGTGTCCGCGGTCGGCCGCGCCGCACGCACACTCGAGCGGGCCTTCGGTTCGTCGTTGGCCTGCGCAAGCACGGCAATGCGCGCAATCGGCACATCGACGGGCACGTGTACCCGGCCACGCACGATCACGTGCGGCAGCTCGGGCAGAACGATCGAGGCGTTGCCCTTGGTCGGATCGATCGTGCCAAGGCTGCATCGACGCCCGGCGCCCGGGCGCACGCGGCTCGGCAGCCAGAAGGAAACTGCGTAGGGACTCGCATCGACCGGACCAGCGTCGAACGTCCCGGCGCCCACCACCGCCACGGTGCCTGGCCAGTCGAGCAGCGGGTTGGCACAGCCGTTGTCGCCGCCGTAGGTGTGTTGGAACGTCAATTGCCCGGGGGGGCCCGGCGGCAACTTGCCCGTCACCGCGCCGGTGAGCCGGAGCGGCTCGGGCACGACGAGGTCGAGCGTCACCATCGCCGCGGCAGCGATCGCCACGACCTTCGGGGTGGCGGCGGGGCGGCCGGCGGCGAACACCTGCACCGCGACATCGCCCGCCGGCAAGCTGCCGATGCGATAGCGACCCTCGGCGTCCGTGCGCACCGCGCCGGCGAGCGGCGCTGGCGGATTGCCGCGCAGGCCCGCGGGCAACGCGAGCACTGCGGCATCGGCGATCGGTTGCTGCGTTCGTGCATCGACGACGCGACCAAACAGCACCGCTTCGGGACCAAGCGCGATGCGCAGCCGTGGCGGCGCGTCGGCGGGCTCGGCGACCAGTTCGCGGGCGAAACCCGGAGCCTCGACGGTGATGACGCCAAGGCGCTTCGGATCCGACCGCGGCAGGAACGCGAACGTGCCTTGGCATTCCCGCCGCGTCATCAGGTGCTGGAACACCACGTCCGAAGCATGCTCGAGCGTGGCTTCGCACCACGACGCGGAGAACACCGGAATCACCGCCCCGCCGGACGCATTCATGCACTCGATCTGCACCTGCTGCTCGGGGACCTGGTACGGCCAGTCGCGGATCACGACCGCGTCGGCCGGACCGTGCAGCAGTTCGCTCGTGAAGGACTGCATGGTCGGGGCCTGCGGCATCCCGACCACCCGGAAGGGGCCGCGGCACGAGATGCCGAGCGTGAAGCTGCCGTCGGCGCGCGTCGTCGGCAGCTCGGCGGTCCACGGCAAGGCTTCGCCCAGGCCCTGGATCCACAGCGGCACGTTGGCCACGGGAGCCCCGTGCTCATCGACCAGGCGACCGCGCACGAAGCCGGTGGCGTGCAAAGTGACGTCGAGCGGTTTGCCGGCGAAAGTGAAGCGGGGTTCGCTGGCGTAGCCGGGAGCGAGCACCCACACGCGCAACCCCGTCGGGGCCACGCCGGGAATGGCGAAGCGGCCCACGTCATCGGATCGGCCGCCGGCCAGGTTCGCCGCCCCGATCGTCAGCACGCGCGCGCCGACGATCGGCTTGCCCGCGATGTCGCGCACACTGCCGGTGAGGACCGCCCCCGGCAGCAGCAGCAGATCCGGCATCGTCGACTCCCGCGCCTGGTCGTAACGCACACTGGTGCTGGCGACCATGCGCCCGTCGCCGAGCGCCGCGACCGCGAGACCCTGCACTTCCGGCGACGTGAGGCGCCAGGTGCCGTCGGCCGCCGTGGTCGTCATCGGCGCTGCCAGCAACGCGGCGCTGTCGATGAACTCTTGGTACGGCCGCGCCGACACCGCAACGCCGCCCAGCGGGCGGCCGCGCTCGTCGAGGACGCGACCATGCAAGGTGCGGAGGCCGGGATCACGGGCCCGCGACGGCGCCTGGCCGGGCAGCTCGGTGCCGCCGAGAACGAGGCCGAAGCCGACGAGCCACAAGGGTCGCACGATTGACACGATGGACGACGCGTTCACGGAAATGGCGGTTGGTAGCGCATCACGGCCGGCAGGTAACTCCGGGGTGGCACAGCGATGCGAGACGGTGCCGACCACTTCGAGCTTCCCAGGGATTCGAGCGCCAGCCGCCGCCGCCATCGTAAGCGGCATGTTTGGCGCGATTCCTCGCCACCAACTGAACAACGGCACGGTTCGATCGTGAACCGCACGAGTGGATGCCCTCTACCAGACCTGGCGACCGCGGCTGCTGCGCTTCTGCACCCAGCTGCTGCGCAGCGGCGACGGCGGCGGTCGATGATGCCCGCCAGAAAGACGCTGCGTTCGACACTGCCGTGCGCGAACACCAACGTGTCTGCGGCTTGGTGGCGTCGCAGATGCGCGGGTAGGCCCATCCGAACCGGCCTCGGCCCCGGACGACAACGTCGCGAGATTCGCGCTGGCGCAGCGTGTCGCAGTTGATCCACACTCTCGCCCCGGCAGGATCGCGCCGGCACCGGCCACTTGCGGCCGCTCCTTTCCTCGCCATGACCGACGCCGCCGCCCGCCCTCTCGTCCGCATCCAGAACCTCGCCAAGAGCTTTGGCAAGGTCCAGGCCGTGCGCGATGCCTCGATGACGATCCTGCCGGGGCAGATCTATGCGTTGCTCGGGCGCAATGGGGCTGGCAAGACCACCGCGCTGCGCATCCTGCTCGGCCTCGCGCGCGCCGATCGCGGCCAGCTCGAACTATTCGGGCAACCGCTGGCGCGGCATCGTTTCGACGCCTTGCGTCGCATCGGCGCCATGGTCGAAGCGCCCTCGGCCTACCGCCATCTGACCGGGCGCGAGAACCTGCTGGTCACCTGCCGGTTGCGCGGCCTCGCCGCCGCCGCCGCCGACGACGCGTTGGCGTTGGTCGGCCTCGTGGACGCCAAGAACCGCAAGGTGAAGGGCTATTCGCTCGGCATGCGCGGCCGCCTGGGTTTGGCGAGCGCGCTGCTCGGATCGCCGGAGTTGGTGATCCTCGACGAACCGCTGAACGGCCTCGACCCAAGCGGCATCCGCGAAGTGCGCGCCCTGATCAAGGCGATGCCCGAACGCGGCGTCACGGTGTTGCTGTCGAGCCACCAACTCGGCGAGGTCGAACAGGTCGCCACGCACGTCGGCATCCTGCACGACGGGATCAGCCGCTTCGAAGGACCACTGCAAGAACTGCGGGCCGCGGCCAAGCCCGCGCTGCGGCTGCGCACCACCAGCGACGCCCGGGTGGAAACGATGCTCACGCCGATGTGCACCCAGCTCGAGCACACTGCCGACGGCTTGTGGGTGCTGCAAGAACCCAACCGGTCGGCGGCGGCGATCAACCGGGAACTGGTGCAGGCCGGCATCGACGTGCATCACCTCGAGCCACACGCCGCGAGCCTCGAAGACCTGTTCCTCGAACTCACCGACGCCGCCGCCGGGGAGGCCGCCTGATGTCCGGCTTCCTGCGGGCCCTCTCGGCCGAGGCTTTGAAGTACCGCCGCACCGCGGCGCTGTGGCTCGCGCTCGGCATCCCGGTGTTGATCGTCGGCGTCGCCTGGATCGTGCTGACGCAATCGGATCTCGCCAGTGCCAGCGCCGACCGCAAGTGGCGTTTTGTGCAGGGCATCACCGCCCAGATGTGGGTCACGACGTGCCTGCCGATCGGCGGCGCGATCCTGATCGGCATGTTGTGGGGCCTCGAACACGGTTCGAACCAGTGGAAGCACATCCTGGCGCAGCCGCCATCGCGGCACGCGGTGTTCTGGGCCAAGACCACCGGCATCCTGGCGTTGATCGCGCTCGGCACGGCGTTCCTCGGCTTGCTCTGCATGCTGCTGGTCGCAGTCACCGGCATCGGCCCCGTGCGCTGGTCGGTCGCGTTCGAAATGCCGTTTCGCGCCTACCTCGCGTCCCTGCCGACGATGGCGTTGGTGTCGTGGCTCGCGCAGCGCATGTCGTCGTTCGCCTTGCCCCTGATCCTCGGCGTCGCCGGCCTGGTCCTCGGCGGCGTCGCCGCCAACTCCGAGCAGTACTGGGTCTACGTGCCGTGGTCGTGGAGCCTGGTCGCGTCGATCGGCGACGACGAGGGCGCACGAACGACGGCGCTGCTGCTCGGCGGCACCTTTGGCACGGCGACCCTGTTCGCGTCGTGGCTGCACTTCTGCCGCGCGGATTCGCCGGCGTAGCGGGCAGCGACCTGCACCGCAGGAACGCCGGACACATCACTTGCCTTGCCGCCGCCAGGCACGACGATGCAGATCGAGTTCCGCGGCGCCAACGACGTCACGGGCGGTGGCGCGACCGCGTGGTCGGCGAGCCAGGACGTCGCGGACAGTCGTTCCTACCTGCAGTTCCGCGTGCGCATGGCGGCGAATGCCACGACGGGCGCCGTGCCGTGGCTCGACACCCTGATCGTGCCGGTGCAGTGACGGCGAGCGCGCTCAGCCCTTCGCGGCGTCGTAAAGGTCCGTTGACGAGCCCGGGCCGTCGGCCGCTCCAGGATGGCGACGTGGCGCACGTGCCGCTGCCACCGCTCGGGCGCTCGTACGGCTGACGAAGCAGACGGTGGTCGGCGGCGGCAGCCAGTGGCAGGTTGCTGGCCAACGCAGCGAAGACGTGCTCATCGATCTGCAGGCGCAGACGATCGAGTTCGTGGTCGATGCGGCGATGGTGCAGCGATTGCGCGAGCTGCAGTCGAAGTAGCGCCAAGGGGCCTCGCGGTGCCGAAGTTCGCGGCAGTCGCCCTGCGAGTGCTGCATCCGACCGCAGTTACTGCCCCTTAGATCGCGCCCACGCAGAACGGCTTCGGTCGGTGCCATCGCCGACGCAAGTCCTTTGCACAGGCGTAGTTGTTTTTCGCTTCAGAGCCGTCGTTCGCGACGCCGAAGCGGCTTGCGGCAAGGGCGTAGTCAGCAACAGGGAAAGAAGAGCAACCGGGATGAAACGAACTCTGCTGGAGGTTTTCTGCGGCCTAGCGGCCTTGGTCCTGATGGTCTCGTTCCATCGGCAGGTCGCTCGTATCGAAGCACAGCAGCACGACGTCAGCGCTCTCGAGCGCAAAGTCGACCTTGCTGTCGAAGCGGTCGAGGCCGTCTCCGTTGGTGACAAGATGCGCGACCTCGACGCTCTGCGCGAAGTCGTCGCCCAGACCGAAACGCGTATGCAGCAGCTTGAGTCGCAGCTGAAGACGGCGGCCGCTGGCTCAGCGCAAGCGAACACCATCGCCGGGGAACTCGAGCGCGCCAAGGTCGACGTCTCGACGTTTCGCAATCAGCTGTCGACTGACTTTGCTCGCACCAAGGCCTTGGTCGACGCCTACATCAGCGAGGTTCGCTCCAAGGAAGCGGACGCCGCTCTGCGCCTATCGCAGACGCAGGGTCAGATCGCGACGCTGGCGAGTCAGATCTATCGCGACACCGACGAGATGACGCGCACGATGCTGCTGCCGACGGTGCAGCTCAACGGCGAGGACACGGTTGGTTCTGGCACGATCGTGTTCTCAGGCGAGAACGCGCGCAACGGTGGCAAGGTCGAGACCTACGCGCTGACCTCCTACCACGTCGTGCGCAACATCCTGGCCGACACACCCAAGGCGCAACACGAAGGCTTCGACGTCACCATCTACCTGCCTGGGGAGAAACTGGTGGTGAAGGGCCGCATGGTGTCGAGCCATCCCAAGATCGACGCCGCACTCGTGCGCGTGTTCACCGATCGCAAGTTGCCGTTCGTTGCCAACGTGCTGCCGCGCGCCGAGACCGCATCGGTCAAGGTGTGGGACACCGTGTGTGCTGTCGGCTGTCCGCTCGGCAACGATCCGGTGCCAAGCCATGGCGAAGTCAGCTCGCTCAAGAACGAGCTCAACGGCGCCAACTACTGGATGGTCAATGCACCCACCTACTTCGGCAACAGCGGCGGCGGCATCTACCGCGCCGACACGCGCCAACTGATCGGCGTCTTCAGCAAGATCTACACCCACGGCAAGGGCACTCCAGTCGTGGTGCCGCACATGGGCCTGTGCACACCGATCGAAGCCGTCTACGAATGGCTGGCGGGCGAGAAGCTCGAGAACCTGCTGCAGAGCAGTGTGGTGACGCGCGTCGATCTCAGTGCCATGGCAGCGCCGAGCAAGTGATCGACGTGATCAGCGACGCCTGATCGCTCACGAACGGCGCAGTCGCTTAGTCAATCGCCGCAACTCCTGGCTGTCGCAACCGAGTGCGCGCGCAAACCGCAGCCCATCGCGGGCTTCGTCGACGCGGCCGAGGTGGTGCAGGTAGCGAATGCGCGCGCCAAGGAAGCGCACTTCCCGCGGCCGTTCGCGCAGCGCCTCGTCGACGAGTTCGACCGCGCGCTTGGGATTGCGCCGACGATCAAAGCCCTCGGCCATCGCGAACAGGATGTCTGGTTGGCCTGGCGCCACCTCGAGTGCGGTCGCCAACAGATCGAGCGCGGCGTCCGCCTGGCGCATCCGGCTCCTCGCCAACGCCGAGAAGAACAAGGCTGGCCAAAACTCCGGCTGCAAGTGCAGCCACAGTTGGAACTCGGCAATCGCAGGCTTCGGGTTGCGGCCGCGCAGCGCCCGTTCGCTCGCGCGTGCGAAGCGCACTTCAAAGTCGGCGACGTCGAGACGCAGCATCGCCCGCACGCCTTGGTCACGCACGTCGAGATCGAGCACCCCGCGCAAGCCGCTGACCAGCTCCACACGCGCCGACGCACGCTCACCGCTGCCGAGCAAACAAAGGCCCAGCACGACTTGTTCTTCGCCCACCAGCAGGGTGCGCAGATCGGACAGGGCATCGATCACTTCGCGCGGTGGCCGACGGCGCTCCAACTGCATGTGCAAGCACTCCAGCAGCACGCCCGCACCACGCTCGGAGTCATTCCATTCACTCGCCCGCACAGTGCGCTCACGCAGCCGTCGCAGACCACGCAACGTGAAGTTCCACGCGTCGGTCTCGCGGTCCTCCGCGAAGCTGAGCTGGGCCAAGTGTGAGAAGAAATCGGGGTGGCCGTCGACGTCGAGCCCCTTCTCCCAGAGGCCCCTCGCTTTGCCACGATCGCCGCGGCGCGCCATCAAGATGCCGAGATTCTCAAGCCCTCGCGGCGGTGGTGGATCGAGGCGAGCCGCGTGCTGCAACCACGCGAACGCACGGTCGTCGTCGCCCATGTCCGCAAGTTGCTCGGCGATCGCAACGCACGCTTCGCCGTCGACCGGCTGCGTGTTGTAGCAACTGTCGAGGAAGCGCCGCACCAAGTCGTGATCGAGGCGCGCGCCCTGCAGCGCAATCGCCGCCGTCGCATTGGCCACACGCAGCACGAGCCCAAAGGTGGGATCGAGCGTCAAGGCGTCGAGGAATGGTCGCATCAGCGCTTCGCGGTCCACGGGCACCGCGATTTCGAGATCCCCACTGAGCAACATGGCGCTGTCCAGCCCTTGCAAGAAGAGGCCGAACGCGCGGCCGTTGCGCGTCAACAAACCGCGCGGCGGTTCGTGGTACTCGAGATCGAGCAAACGCGCCAAGTGCCGCACCAACCGCAACAGGGCCGGCACCGGATCCTCAAGCGGCACCAAGCCGCCGACCTTCGCCGTCACGTACTCTTCGTCGTCTCCTTCGCGGTAGGCGATGAACTCAAGACGCAGTCCGGCTTCCACCATCGCCAGTTCGCCAGTGACCACCGCGCGCACTTCGAGGTCCTCTGGCAACATCGCGAACGCGTCGTCGCGATCAGGTGGTGCCTCCAGCCTCGCCCAAGTAACCGGGCCGTTCTCGCTGGTGGTCTGCAGTTCCAACATCGCCGTTGGGCCGATGTGTCCCTGGTTGAGCACCTGATGGATGAAGTCCGGAATGCGACGCGCCAGCACGGCCACGTCCAAGCTGCCCCACTCGCCGGGCAGCGCCGCCATCGGCAGGAACATCACTTCCGGTTCGCCCAGGTCCTTGCCAGGATCGCGCGGTTCGGTCATCGCATCAACCTGGCGGCCACGCGAAAGCGCGGCCCGCGAGCACATGAACGTGCAGGTGAAAGACAGATTGGCCGACGGCGGCCCCATTGTTGACAACGAAACGAGCCTCGGGATGGCCCAACTGCTTCGCGACTTGGACCGCCGTCAGCATGAGGTGACCGAGCAAGGCGGCATCGTTACTGCGCGCGTCGCCAAGCGTTGCAATCGCCTTGCGCGGCACCACGAGGACATGTAATGGCGCCTGGGGTGCCAAGTCGCGGAAAGCGACGCAGTGCTCGTCCTCATGCAAAAACTGCGCAGGGATCTCCCCACGCAGAATGCGCGCAAACACATTGGACGATTCGTAGGGCAACGGTTGCAGGAGTTGAGTGACCAGGAACGCGGGCCACTGCAGCGAAGGTAAGGCGGCGGGCGCCGCAGTCTCAAGCCCCTCGTCACGAAGTTCGCGCCATGCGGCGGGCCGCGGCATGACTCCCGGGCTCGTCATCGAGGTGCCGGGCGCTACCCTGCCGCCGTGCCCGCCTCCCTGCGCCCCACCACCCTCGCCATCGCCGGCGGTTCCGGCAGCGGCAAAACCTCGCTAACGAGGGCGTTGGTCGGCCTGCTGGGCCCTACTGAGTGCGCCGTGCTTGACCACGATTCGTACTACCGGGACCTGGCGCACCTGCCACCCGCCGTGCGCGCGGAGGCCAACTTCGATCACCCCGAGAGCCTTGAGAGCGAGCTGCTCGCCCACCACCTCGACGACTTGCGACGCGGTCGGGCCGTCGAGCGACCTTGTTACGACTTCGCCACCCACACCCGCACCCAAGTGACGCGGCGGATCGAGCCGCGCCCGGTCATCGTCTGTGAGGGCATTCTGTTGCTGGCCGTGCCCGAACTGCACCACGCGTTCGATTTGCGTGTGTATGTCGACACCCCGGCGGATGTGCGCGCCCTGCGCCGCGTGCAACGCGACATTGTCGAACGCGGCCGCACCGTCGAATCGGTGGTGCACCAATACATGGAGACGGTGCGGCCGATGCACGAACGCTTCGTCGAGCCCGCGCGTGGCTCGGCCGACCTCGTGCTCGGCTGGCAACACCAACCGCATGAGTGGGCCGCGATCGTGCTGGCGACGCTGCGCGGACGCACGCAGCGCTAGGCCGACGCCACGCTCAGCGAACGCGCAGACCCGGCGGCATCAACGCCTGCACCTTCATCGATCCATCGCCCGTCAACGCTTCGCGCAAGATGCCCACGACTTCGTGCAAGTGGCCGCACTCGGCAAGCAGCATGCGCAAGTCGGCAGCTTGTCCGCTCGACTTCACCGCGGTTTCGAACAGCGACGAGAACAGCGAGTCGGCGAAGTTCTTCGGCTCAGGCACGTGCGAGATCTCGATGTCGTCGGCGACGCTGGCGCGCGCCTTCACCATGGCGATGGCGTCGTCGAGGCCACCGATCGCATCGACCAAGCCGTTCTCGACACCCTGCTGGCCAGACCACACACGGCCGCCAGCGATGGCGTCAATCTGCTGCTTGGTCTTCTGGCGCGACGTCGCGACGTGCACCAAGAACTGGTCGTAGATGGAGTCGACGAAGCTCTGCATGCGAGCCCGAGCGGCGTCGCTCCACGGTCGATCCGTCGCATCCATCAGCGGACCGTCGTCGAGGCGCACAACTTCGGTATGCACACCAAGCCGCCGCATCAGCGCTCCCGTTTGGAAGCGCATGCCAAACACGCCGATCGAACCCGTGATCGTGCCGACTTCCGCCAGAATCGGTTGGCCGATCGTGGTGATCCAGTAGCCGCCGGACGCCGCCAAGTCGCCCATCGAGAACACCACCGGCTTCTTCGCCGCAAGCCGCTGCAGCGCTTGCCGAATCGCCTCGCTGGCGGTGGCCGAACCGCCTGGTGAATTGATGCGCACGACGACGCCCTTCACCAGTTCGTTGGCCGCGAGTTCATCCAGCTTCTTCACTGCCGGCCCACTGACCATGCTGCCCGCCGCTGGCTTGTCGCCATCGACGATCTGGCCGGCGAGGTGCATCACGACGACCATCGGGTCCTCGATCTCCTCGTCCTTCTTCTGACGAAACAGGTTGCCGAGCATGGTCATGATGTCGCGGCTCGGCGCCTTCTTCTTCGGCGACGCCTCGACCAGTTCGAACTGGTCATCGCCACGCACGAGGGCGATCGCTCGCATAGCCCCACTCCACGGCACCAGGCGGTCGACGAGACCCTTCTGCAACGCTTCGCTGGCCGGGAACAAGCGTTGCGCCTGCAGCGCCCGCACCGTTTCTGGCGCCAGCTTGCGACCCGCGGCGATGCGTCGCACGACGTCGTCGTTCATCGACTTCAGCATCGCCACGTAGTGATCGCGCAGGTGGTCCGACATCGTCGGCAGCATGTAGGGCTCGACGGCGCCCTTGAACTCACCGACGCGCGTCACCTCGACTTGCAGACCCAGCAGATCGAGCGCGTCCTTGAAGTGCATCACCGACATTGCCGGCGAACGCAGATCCAACGCACCCATGTCCGCCATCAAGATCTCATTGCACTGCGCGGCAATCTGGTAGGTACCGGAGTCGACGTTCTCGAGGTAGCAAGTGACCTTCTTGCCAGCCGCGCGCACACGAGCCAGCGCGCGTTCGAGTTCGCGCAGCTGCGGCATGTTGAACGCACTGCCTGCCGACAGGTCGAGCACCACCTGCGCCTCAGGCACCTTGGCGAGGGCGTCGACAGCGGCCAGGAAAGGGAAAAACGGTTTCGGCGGCGCCCCGCCACCGCCGAGCAGCAGGCTGGTTGCATCAAAGCCCATCTCGGCGAGGTCTTCGTAGCTGCCCTGCGGCCGCAAAAACGGCACCCGCGGTTTCTCTGGCGCCGCCTTCACTTCGGTGGTCGCCACCTTCGTGGCGTCTTCCTGCGCGCGCGCCAGCGGCGACAGGGCGAAGGTGCTGGTGAAAATGAGGAACGAAAGTGTGGTCGACGTCACTCGCATGGAAGCCGGACAGTAGCAGTGAAGCCGCCTGCTTGCTGTGTCACTGTTCGCGCGTAGAGTCCGCCGCTGCGCGCCCGTAGCTCAGTTGGATAGAGCACCGCTTTCCTAAAGCGGGGGTCGCAGGTTCGACTCCTGCCGGGCGTACCAATCGCCTCAATTGCGATGGGGATGCAGTCCCAGGGACGCGGTGAGAACGTGCGGGCCGAAGCGGATCGTCAGCGCGTGTTCACAGTTCGATCTCGGCGGTCTGGCCGGCCACCACTTCCACGGTCCGCTTCGGTGCCGACTCACCATCGCGCGGCCGCATGCCTTGCACTTCGATCTCCCACAACCCTGGCCGCAATCCGTCGAGCGTGCCCTTGCCCTTGCGCAACATCTGCATCACCGGCGGCACCGGACCGCCTTCGCCGATGTAGCGCGCCGTCACCGCCGCGAACGGCGCCTCGGACGTGGTCGTCACCTTGATCTTGCCAGCCGCACCGACCTGCAAGTTGACGACCGAACTCGTGGTGCCGCGCACCGCCGTCACCTTGGCCGACGCCGGCGAGAAACCCTTCGCCGTCGCTTCCACCGACAACTCGACATCCGGATCGACACCACGCAGCTCGAAGGCGCCGGTCGCGTCGGTCTTGATCGTCGAACCGGTGTTGCCGAGTCCCATGCCTGGCATCATGCCTTCGACCGTGTCCGCGATTTCGTTGGCAGGAGAGCCCTCGGCGCGCGGTCGCCGCACCCGAATGCGCGCGCCATCGACGGGGTTGCCTTGCGGGTCGCGCACGGTGCCGCGCACCGTCGTCATGTCAAGTTCGACATCGAAGGTGTTGTCGCCGTTCTGCAGCACGACGGGAAACAGCGTCGGCATCGCCCGACCCTTGTGGGTGATGCGCAAGCGATGCGCCCCATCCGGCAGCTCCTTGAGGGCATAGGCGCCGCGCTCGTCGGTCTTGCCGTTGCGACCACCACCGCCGCCGCCAGCCAACCCGCCCAGCATGTCACCCATCATGCGTTCCGCCATGTCGCGCTCGCCTTCCACGTCGCCCACACCTTCCGTGAAGGCCACCCGTGCACCCACCAGGGGCAGCCCATTCTCGCGCACGACACCATGCAGGGCCGCCGTCGCTGCTTTCGTCAACCGCAGCGTCGCGTTGGCGCGATCGACGACCTCGACGGTCTGCCACGGCACTTCCGCGCCGCTCTCCGCACGATCGCGCATCTGTGCGAGCATCATGCCCATCGGCCCCGCATCCTTGCCGAGCCGAAACCCGTGCGCACCAGGCGCTACGCGTTCAAAACGCGCCAAGCCTTGCGCATCCGACTTCGTCTGCGCGATGTCGCCAGTGGGCGTGCGGTGCTCGACCACCGCGTCCTTCACCGGGTTGTCGCCAAGATCGCGCACGCTGACTTCGACGTTGCCGCCGACATGAACCCGCGCCGTGAACGCGATCGGACCATCGTTGTCGAACGCGATGACCTCACTCACGAACGGCGCGAATCCTTTGGCATCGACTTCGAATTGACCAGACGCCGCCGTGAACCGGTTGAGCACACATTGGCCCGCCCGATCCGTCTTGCCTTGATCAGGACCACCGCCACCGCCCATCCGCCCGAATTGGGCGAACGGGTTGCTGCCGCCGCGTGAACCCTCGGCCTCGAGACGCACCGAAGCGCCGGCGAGTGCCTGGCCGTCGGCATCGTTCACAACCGTGACCGTGACGACCGGCGTCGGCTCCATGCGCAGCGTGCCCAGATCGAGAGTGCCGGTCTTGGGCAACTCGAGGCCTTCGCGTTCCAGTTGCTTGTAGCCAACCGCGTCGAGCGTCAATTGCAGCTTCTGCTTCGGCTTCGCGCGCAGGTTGGCAACCGTGACGGCACCCGCCGGGTAGTTCGCCAGCCGACCAGGCCTACCCCCCATCGCCATCATCTCCGTCATGCCGCCACCGCCGCGCAACACGTCCTTCACCCACAACCGTTCGATCGCAACTCCCGTTGCCGCGTCGACGACCGTGAAGGTCACGCTGACTCCCGATTCGAACCGCAATTCGACACTGGCCGTATCCGGCTGCGACTCGACGCGCGGGCTACACATGGCATTGCCGGCGATGCCCGCGCCCGTGCGCTCGACCCAGACGCGGTAGGTGTCGCGCGCCAACCCACGCAACACGAACTGCCCGTCCGCGGCGATCTCGGTCGTGCGTTCACTGACCGACATGCCAGCCTCGGCCATCAACTCCGTGATGTCGCCGAACATGCTCATCATCCCGCTCGGATCGGCGTCGGCGCGCGGCTTCTTGGCGGCGACGACGCGCAAACCCTTCGCGTCTTCCGGCAGACTCGTGACTCGACCGCGGATCTCGCCGCCGCGCGCCATGGTGATCAACACATCGCGCAGTTCGGCGCCGACCGCGACCGTCAGCTCCGTGCGCTTTGCCGTCGGGTGGTCAGGATGGCGAGCCCGCAGCGAAAAGTCGCCCGCCGCCAAGTGCAGTAGCTCAAACTTGCCGGCCGCGTCCGTCGTCCCGACCTCGCCACCGCGCATCGCTTCCACTTCGCCCATCTCGGGCATGTCGATGTCGAGGCCGCCCATCATGCGCGCTTCGGCTTCTTGAATGCGGCTAACGCGCGCACCCACGATGGCGTTGCCGGCGGGGTCCAAGACGCGACCAGTCACCACCGCACCAAGCTGCAGAGACAACGTGCCGACGTCGACATCCTGTTCGCCCGGCCGACTCACCCGACGGTCGAGGATCACATGGCCCCGCGCGAGCACACGCAAGCCGACGCCACGCGACGTGCCGCGCGGGTGGATGCGGAAACGGCCCTCGGGGTCCGTCGCCACTTCCACGCGTTCGGCCAATTGCTGCCGCAGGGTGCTCATCATCTGAGTCATGTCGCCGCCTTCGATCTCGTCGAAGTCCGCGACATCGAAGGTGTCGAAATCGAGCTGGCCCGACGCGTTCGCGAAGCTCATGCCGGGCGCGGCAAACACCTTCGCTCCGGCGATGGCGCGGCCATCGGGGCCGACGATGCGGCCGACCAGCGCTGGCTTGCTGTCGTCAAGTGGTGCATTGGCGGCAACGGCCACCCGACCATCGACACTGCCACTCGCGACCGGCGTCGCGGCGTCGACCGCGTTTCCCGCTTGCTCGATCGACGCCTCCGCTAGGGCAGCCGACCCCGAAGCACTGGACGCCAGGGGTGTCGGCCCCAGGCTCGGCTGGCTAGCACCTCCACCAAACTGCCAAACCGCAATGGCAGCGATGACAAGCAAGATCAGACCAACACCGAGGATTCGATTCGTTTGCATGGGCGTGGCGGCAGTCAGTCTAGTCGTGTCGGCGGCGAATGCGGGAAGACGCCGCTGTTGCCGATCGCCGTTGTTTCCTGTCGACCCAAGTCCGGGGACAAGGAAGGTTCACCGCGTCCACTTCGCCAGATAGCCCTTCATCTTCAGCTTCTTCAGGGTGTTGGCAGAGCTCATGTAGCGGATGACCCCGTAGATGCTGCGTTGGGGCGCCCAAGGCCGGTCGTAGCGGCCGAACACCCACGAAATGCCGGTGTAACTGTTGGGGTTGCGGCCATCGAGGGCGTAGCGATTGTTGAGCTCGATCAGGATCGCAAAGGCTTCTTGGGGGGACCGCGACCACTCCAGCACCTTCTTGCCCCAAAGCATGCGCAGGTAGTTCTGCATCACACCGCTCTCCCGCAGCTGCGTCTGAGCCGCATTCCACACCGGGTCATGCGTGCGCGAAGCGGCGAATTGCTCCAAGGAGTAGACGTGCTCACGTGGATCGTCCGCGTGCTGGCCAAGCGTCGCCTTCACCCACCCGGGCAGCGACTCGTAGTCCTCGTAGTCGTTGCGCTGACTGGTGAAGTTGAACCCAAGTTCGCGCCACGTCACCAACTCGTCGAAGAACGACTCGGCTGCTTCGCTCATACCGAGCCAACCGCGCTGCCCGCTGGTAACAGGTCTGATGTGCTCGCGCGTCCAACCTTCCTGCTTGGCCAGGCCCGCGAACACTTGATGAGCTGACAGGTGCCCAAAGTGCAGGTACGGTGACAAGCCGCTGGCGCAGTCGGCATCCGGATCGCTGCGTTCTTCGCCGTAGCGAGCCAACTTCGTCGTGAGAAACGTTCGCAGCGCTGCGCCAGCAGCCGCGGCACCACCCCGTATCGAAGCAGCCCCCACCTCGTGATCGATCGGCAGCGCAGCCAGGGCCTGCGGCTCGGCGGCTAGCAACGAGGAACTGGCGACCGGCCACTTCGCAGCCACGCCGCGCGGCAACTTGGCCAACCCGAGGTCGCAGCCACGCAGCGCATCCCCCACCGGAAAGGCACCGAGATGGGCCGACAGCACTTTCTGCAGAAAGCGACGGAAGTCGAACGCGCGCCCGAATGCCTTGTCGCCGACGCACAGGGGCAGCAGGCCATTGCCGTCCACCACTTCCAACCGCACGGGCATCATGCGGGCTGCGGCTTGAACCATGCGCGGCAAGAAGAAGCATGGGAACTCATCGGTGACCACGGCGCACGCTTTGGCGGCAAGCGCGGCGAGCAGGCCTCTGCCAGCACCCTTGGCAGGCTCGACGTACGGCAGATAGGTCACGCTGGCATCCGCGAAGTCCGCCACATTGTCGGCCATTCCCTGAAGCACGAACGTGTGCAGTCGATCGCTCGCCCATCGGTAGTCACAGCGCAAGGCCTCGAGCACGAGCAGCGGGCGCGACAACTCACGCGCGATCTCGACGGCCCGCTGCAGCGCGAAATTCGCGCGTCGCCGACGAGCAGCAATCGCCCAATAGAGGACGAACTCGCCATCTCGTCTGATGGCACGGTCGTTGGCGACACGGATGCGAATCTCGGGAACGGATGTAGACATGGGAAGCCCGCGTGCGGCGCCAACAGGGTGACAATCTAGATTCCGCGCGGCCGCGGACTGGCGAGCAACTGCACGATGGCGTCGACGACCTGCGGCACGCCTTGCGATGACGTGCCAACTACGATCTCGGCTTGGCGATAGAGCGGATCCCGCTCATTGAGGATGCGCCGCAGATCCGCGAACGCCTGCTCGTTGTCCGCCATGGGGCGCATGTCGCCCTGCGCAATCACACGCTGCCAATGGTCTTCGGGTTCTGCATGCAGCCACACCGTTCGGGTGCGCGTTCGCAGCGCCTGGAAACTCTGCGCGTCGGTGACGACGCCACCCCCGACGGCGATCACACAGGGCTCGCCAGCGAGCAAACGCAGCAGTTCCGCACGCTCGGTCGCGCGATAGTACGACTCGCCGTGCAACTGGAAGATCTCGCCGATGCGCAACCCTGAGGCGCTCTCGATGCAGGCATCCAACTCCACGAACGCCACGCCGAGGCGAGCCGCGACCAGCGGACCGATCGTACTCTTGCCCGCCCCGCGCAGCCCGAGCAAGGCCACGTGACGCCCGGCGTCATCGCGAACAGTCGCCAACAACGCCGTCAGTTCGATGTCGAAGATCTGCGCCAACGTCTGCAGTCGCAGCAGCGACGGGTTGGCGACGCCGGTCTCGACGTCGGCGAGAAAGCGTTCACTGATGCCGGTGCGCGTCGCCAGGTCCCGCCGACTCCACCCGCGTGCCTTGCGCAGAGCCCGCACGTTGGCGCCAAGGCGGCTCAGCAGTGCATTCGAGTCGGTCAGAAGAAGTACCACTCGGTTGCCGCCGTGATGGTGTTACCGGTTGTAGCCCCGCCAAAGACGTGCATCTGTCCCTGCGGCGTCAAAAACACCGCGGCCCCAGCGCGGGCGTGGTGCAAGGCCTGGCCGGGGGAGAACGTGTTGGTGATCGGCGAGAAGATCTCGGTGGACGACAACGGGGTCGGCGCCAGCATCGACCCATTGGCCCCGCCAGTGAGCAGCAGTTGGCCGTTGGCCAGCGCCCAACCCTTGTGGTTGCCGCGGGCGGTTGCCATGGAGCCGACGGTCGTCCAGGTGTTGGTGACGGCGTTGTAGATCTCCGCCGTGGCGGTCGGGTTGCCTGGGTTCCAAGGCAGAATCGTGATGGCATTGATGCCGCCGGCGAGCAACCAACGACCGTTGCCCATGTTGATCGGATCAACGAGCGAACGCGCCGTCGCCATTTGCGGGCCAGCCACCATCGTGTTGGCCACCGGGTCGTAGAGATCCGTCGAGCGGCGAACCGCGGGAGCCCAACCGATGATGATCACCGAATCCCAACTGATGCCACCGATCAACAGCACCTTGCCATCCGGTCGCACGAGCGAAGTGTGCCCAGCCCGCGGGGTCGCCAGATTGGGGCCCGGGGTCCAAGTGTTCGCGATCGGGTCGTAGAGCTCGGTCGAATTGACCGCTTGGTGGATCGGCTCCAACTGCGTGGGTGTCACCGGCATCGCCTGGATGCCGCCGGTCACCAGCACCTTGCCGTTCGCGAGCAGAGTGCCCGTGTGGCCGGTGCGCGGCACGTTCATCGACGCCACCGGCGTGAAGACATCGAGCAACGGATCGTAGATCTCACACGTCGCCTGCGGATCGTTGGTCTGATTGACACCGCCCGCGAGCAGCCAAGAACCATTCGGCAACGGCGTCGCCGTATGCAGCGAACGCGCCGCATTCATCACGGGACCGGTCGAGAACGCGTCCGTCATCGGATCGAAGATCTCGCTCGTCGACCACGCTTGCTGCGCCAGCAACTGCCCGCGCGCGCCCCCGACGAGCAGCCACTTGCGATCTGGGCGCGGCAGCACCGTGGCGAAGGCGCGGTCATACTGCGAAAACACGAACCGATCGCGGAACGTGCCGACGTTGCCGAGGCGCACGACGTTCGGGTTGCTGATGCGATCGAGAATGGTCGCCGCAAAGGCAAAGGTCACGGCCTGAAAGAACAACGGCTGGTCCTGCAGCGCCGGCGAAGCGGCCAGCGGCACTTGAATGCGCAGATGGCCATCGAAACCGGTGAGGCCAGCCCACGCGAGACCAACGAGGTCGAGTCCGATATCGAGCGAACGGGGATCAAACGGATCGAACACCGCGCACGGCGTTGGCCCAGACGTGGTCGAAGGCACAATGAGCACCGGCTCGAAGAACGAGAGCCCAGGGTAGGCATCGAGATCGAGCTGGCCAGGCAGCGAACCGCCTCGCACATCGAGCTCAAGGTTCTGGGCCGACAGGTTGGATCCGACGAGAACGGCAGCGACGGTGAGCAGCGTGCGTGGTGCGATCATGGGCGACCTCCGGGGAGCCGCGGATTATGGGGGCGAACGTCTCGCGATGCCGAGTGGCATCTGGTGCGCGACCAAGAATGACCAACCTCGGGCCGCTGATCGGTGCGGAGATGCCGATGCCAAGGTCGCTCGTGACCTTGACTTGCCGCGACTCTTTGCAATACTCGCCGCACGTCGTGCGCAAGCGACGCGATCGCACAGGTTTCTGCCTGCATGGAACCGAGACCTGGGCGGCTACCGAAACCTTTCGCCAGGCGACGGTGAGCCACGTTTCCTGGTGGGATACCTCTCCATCGCCCACAAGGGCCCCCCGCCGAGTGTGGAACAGAGATTCCGGCCGGCAGCTTTGGCTGCTGGCCGGATTTTCCCTCGCGCTCCGCTGGCCCCCTCGGCGTTTCTGGCAATGCCCATCTACACGCGAACTGGCGATGACGGCGACACCGGGCTGTTCGGCAATCGCCGCGTGCCCAAAGATCATGTCCGCATCGAGGCATACGGCACGATCGACGAGCTGAACGCATTCGTCGGGCTGCTGCGCAGCGAAGCGCTCGACGGCGAGTTCGATGCGCAACTCAAGCGCATCCAGGACACGCTATTCGAGATTGGCGCCGACCTGGCGACAGTCGGCGGGTGCGCGTCGCTGGCGCGCGTTGAGCCGGCCGTGCTCGAGTTGGAGGGCTGCATCGACGCCTCAGAAGCCCAACTGTCGCCGTTGCGCACCTTCGTGCTGCCTGGTGGCGGGCGCGCCGCCTCCCTGTTGCATGTGCTGCGCACCGTCGCCCGCCGGGCCGAACGCCGCTATTGGACGCTCGTTCGCGAAGTGCAGGGCGATGCGACCGCGGCGGTGCCAAAGCCAATCGGGGTCTATCTCAATCGCCTGTCGGACCTGTTCTTCTCATGGGCACGCCGCGCCAATCTCAGGGCAGGCGTACCGGACGTGCCGTGGTCTAGGCCGTAACACGTCTAGGCCGTAACACGTCTCGGCCGTAACACATCGCAGCCGTAACCCGTCTGACCAGTCACACATCCAAGCGACTACAACGCTTGGTAGCGGTCACGAACTCACACGCACTGGCAAATGACCAATGCGAAATGAGCACATGGCGACAGCCAAGTGCGTGCCGCGGCCCTCGGCTACCTCCTGGGCCACAGCGTCAGACCAGAGCGCTCAGACTGGGCCGGCGGCGGTGCGGCCAAGGCGGCAAGCCCGGCGCAGCCACATCATGGCCCGCTCGACCTCGCGCGGTCCCGTCACCGGGATCTCGACGAACTCGCGCGAGTGCGGGTCGCCATCATCTGGCATCCGCTTGGCGCCAATGATCTTGAGGGCTTCCGTCACCTGGGGAGGTGCGAGCTTGACGACGACACCCTTCTTGCCGAGGTAGGCGAAAACCTGGCCGCGGACGAGGAAGCAGTCCTTCCCGTCACGCTTTTCCCGGGCAACGTCCTTCCAGGCGCAAAGCCGTTCGACAATGGTGGCAAGTGGATCCATGGGGGCGAACAGTATACCGACATTGGCCATCGATCGCCACAAGTTCACTTCGACATGGCCAACGAACCGCTGTCCGTCGGCGTCTATCGCCGCGAGAACATGTTCTTGGTCACCAGCCAAACCATCGCCGGGTACTCGTCGAGCCGACGCCTCAGATACTGAATTGCCATATCCCAGCTCAGGGCAAACGGCACATAGAGCCGCGCCTTGATGCCCTGCCGCCGCAGGTCCGCCAAGAACCGATCGCGTGGCACCCCGTACAACATCTGCACCTCGTAGCGATCTGTCCCGACCCCACAGCGCGGCACGACCTGTTCGAGGAAGCGCCGCACATAGGTGTCGTCGTGGGTCGCAAACTCGACGTAGTGCCCGCGCTTCAGCAGCGTCTCGGCGAACGCCAACAGACGCTCCTTCATCGCCGGTTTGTCGGTCAGCGCGACGTCACTCGGTTCGCGATAGATGCCAATCACGAGCCGCACGCGCAGCCCCTTGGGCAATGCGTCCAAGTCCTTCTCGGTGCGGTGCAGGCGCGTCTGCAGCACGGCGCCGACGTGCGTCATTCCCTGCGCATGCATCAGCCGCAGCGTCTCTAGGGTGAAGTCGGTCCAATGCCGACTCTCCATGTCGATCGACAACGCCACGCCCTTCTCGGCGGCGCGCGCGGCGATCTTCATCATGGCCTCGCGCGAGCCAGCCGCATCGCCGCCGAGTTGCAGCGGACTCGTCGTGTACGATGACGGCTTCAGCGACAGCGTCGGCCACGCCTCCAGTGGCAACCCACTCTGCGCCACCGCGTCGACCATGCTCAGGTAGGTGTCGAGGTTTTGCTGGGCTTGCACTTCGTTGCGGATGTCTTCAGCCAGCAAGTCGAGCGTCGACAGCAGCCCGCGATCTGCCTTCAGCTTCTTCACCACGCCCATCGCCTTCTCCAGCGAGTCGCCGGCGACGTAAGGGCTGGCGAAGAAACGCACCAGGAAGGCCGGGATGAAGCGGATCAGGGGGTTCACGGGGGCCGCGGATCATGCCGACCCCAGCCGCCGAACGCCATGCAGGGTCGTTGCGTGCCCCACCCCACCGGCCCTTCCAGCAGGGCGGCTCAAGTTCGCCCATGCCATCGAACCGATCTAGCCAACAGTCGACGGAGCGCCGCCAGCGAGCGGACGAAAGCAAGCATGCGGATCACGTGGTTGTTGGAAGTGGCAGATCAACTGTGGGGCGGCGTCAAAGTCGCGCTCGAGAACGCCAATTGGCTGCATCGTCGCGGTCATCAGGTGACGGTCGTCAGTCGCTCCGCAGCGCCGACGTGGATGCAGCTCGAGTGCGCCTTCCGTCGCGTGCAAGACTTCCACAGCGAGCACCTGCCCGACGGCGATGTCGTGATCGGCACGTTTTGGACGACTGTGCCGTGGGCGGTGAGTGCTGGCCCGACGAAGGGCGTGCCCGTGCACTTCTGCCAAGGCTACGAAGGCGATAACCCCGAGAACGAATCGCTGCGTGAACGCATCGAAGCGGTCTATCGCCTGCCCGGCGTGCAACACATCACGATCAGCCCGCATCTGACCCGCCTCTTGCGCGATCGCTTCGGCGTCTCCGCCCACGAAGTCGTCTACGCCATCGATCACGCCGTGCACTTCCCTGGCTCGCAACGCACGCCGGGAAAGCCGCTGCGCGTTGGCCTGGTTGGCCCCTACGCGATTGCTTGGAAGGACCTGCCGACTGGTTACGAAGCGTGCCGACTGGCGCACGCGGCCGGCCTTGACCTCATCCTGGTGCGCGCGACCAACGTGCCGCCGTCGCCACGCGAACAGAACACGCCGTTCCCGATCGAATGGCACACCCAAGTGCCGCCCGCACAGATGGGCGAGTTCTATCGTTCGCTCGACGTGATGCTGGCGACCAGCAGCGGCGCCGAAGAGGGCTTCTTTCTGCCAGCGGTCGAGGCCATGGCGTGCGGCGTGCCGACCGTGCTGACCGACGTGCCATGTTTTCGCGAACACCAAGAACGGTGCGGGAACGACCAATACGCCCTGTTCGTTCCCCCGCGCGATGCCGCCGCCATGGCCGAAGGGCTGGTGCTCGCCGGCTCCTTGCCGCAGGTGCGCACATCCCTGCGCAACGGCGGCATCGCGCTCGCCGCGCACTACCACGGCGACCGTCACGGCCAGCAATTCGAGGCCGCTCTGCAACAAATGACCAAGGCCCGGACCGATCGCGGCACGCTGCGTCTGGTGGGCTCGACGGCGCCGGCCAGCGACAACGGCATCGACACTTTGCGCCGCCAATTGCGATCGCTCGGCGAGCGCCTGCAGCAAGCAGGCTCGTTGCAACCGGCAGCGCGCGTGCTGACGGCAGCACACTGCCTCGATCCCGAAGACACCGAACTGCTGCATGCTGCCGCCAACGCGCAAACCGCCGCCGGTGCGCCCGCCGCAGCGCTGCGCCTCTACGACGACTTGGTGGCGCGCGGCGCCGATGACGAAGCGCTGCACACCGGCCGCGGCCAAGCGCTGCACGCACTCGGTCGCATGCCCGAAGCGGCGCAGGCCTTTCGCGCCGCCCTCGCGGTCGGAACGCGCAGTGCCGATGCTTACAACCGACTCGGCGTCGTGCTGTTCCAAGCCGGCGACGTGCGCGGCGCCCGCCAGAGTTTTGAACGCGCGCTCGTACTGCAACCGGACCACCGCGATGCCCGCGCCAATCTGACCGCTCTGCCCGCCGCCTGAAACTCGCCGTGCGCATCCTCAGCAACTTGCCGCTGGAGTGCTTCGACGAGCGCAGCGCGATGCGCGATGTCGAGCTGGTGACCTACGGGCCACCCGAACGCATGCTCGTCGACGTCGTGCACTTCCCGTTCGACATCGCGTTCGATCCGTCGAAGGGCAGCTGGGACGAACTCGCAGCCCTGCTGCCGGTCGGCTTCACACCGGACCTCGTGCTGATCTGGTGGCCCGACCAAGAACCATTGCCAGCTGGCATGGAACACTGCCCCGCCAAGGTCGTCGGCATCGTCTCGGACTACAACCTGACGCTGCCGTACATCGCCGGGCTATGGCCGTTCTTCGACGTGCTGCTGTGCGACCGCTCAGGCCTGGAACTCTTCTCACGCCTCAGCTTCGCGAACGTCAGCTACTGGTGCCAGTTCGCGCACAAGCGGCCGTTCCATCGCATCTGGCCGGGCAGCGGCCCGCGCGACATCGATGTGGGTTTCGTCGGCAACCTCAATCCGACGGTGCAACGCGAACGAGCGCCGTGGCTGCAGCGAGTCCAGCAACTCGGCCAACGCGGTGTGCACGCCGTCGTGCAAGGCGGTCTGCACGGCGAAGCCTACGGGCGTTTCCTCAATCGCTGTCGCATCGGGTGGAACCGCAGCATTCGCGGTGAGATGAACCTGCGCGCCTTCGAAGTCCCGGCGTGCGGCGCCCTGCTGCTGATGGAACGGGAGAACCTCGAGGTGGCGGACTTCTTCGTGCCGGGCGAGGAGTGTGTGCTCTACGGCGACGACGACCTGGAGATGCTCGTCGCGCAGTTGCTCGCTGACCGCGCGCGCTGCGAACGCATCGCCGCCGCTGGCCATCGCCGGGTGCAGGAACATCGCTTGGGCAATCGACTGCATCAGCTGGCTGGCGTGGTGGCAGCGGCGACGGCCAAGCGACCGACGAGCACGATGGCCGAACGGGTGCTAGCGCGGGCGATCGCGATGATCCCGACTTGGGCGGATGGCCAAACGATCGCGGCGGCGGCGCTGGCGGCCTACGACTTGGCGCCGGACGACCCGCGCACGCTCAATCTGCTCGGGCTCGCGACGTTGCGTTGGCGAGGGGCGGACGGTGGGGAGGCCGCGTGGCGGTTGTGGCAGCGGGCGTTGGTAGTCGGGCCGGACTACGTGCCGGCGGCAGCCAATCTGGCCACGGTGGCGGCAGCAACGGGGGATGGTTCTCTCGTGCGCGGCGCGCGCGAGGAGTTGGAGCGACGGCTGGCGACTTCGAGTTGGTCGGCTCTCGATGGGCCAACGTTGCCCTTAGGCTTTGGTGGTGTCGCGGTGGATCGGTCGCTCGCCCTGCAGGCGGCGATTCGAGCGAACGAGCCTGCAGTGTTGGCGCGAGAACTCAGTCGCTAGACCACACCGCGCAGAAGTGAGCGTCCTCGTAGGCACGCGCGAGCGCGGAAAGCGAGCGAGCTCCCTTGATCGGCCATCGCGCACAGCGAGACTCTTCGCCCGCTCAACCTCGCCACTCGACCCAACCCCGCCCATGGCCTCCGCCACAATCAAATCTTCGACTCATCGTTGGTCGTTCTACCGCGCCGGCGGTGTCGACCAAGTCCGCCTCGACAAAGGCGCCGACATCCTCAATCTCGACCAACTCGACCAGAAACTCTGGGTCGCCCTCAGTTGCCCGGTGAAGGGCCTTGAGATCGACGCCCGCACGCTGGCCTTGCTGGACAGCGACAACGATGCGCACGTTCGCCCGCCGGAGATCTTGCTCGCGGTGAAGTGGCTGCGCGACGTCCTCACCAACGCCGATTCCTTGGTGAAGGGCGAAGACGGCGTCGCCCTCGCCAACTTGCGCAAGGACACCGCCGAGGGCAAAGCCCTGCTCGCCTCCGCGCAGCACATCCTGAAGAGCCTCGGCAAGGAAGCGGCCGTCATCACCGTCGCCGACGCCGAGAAGACCGCCGAAGTGTTCGCCAAGGCCAAGCGAAACGCCGACGGCATCGTGCCACCGGACACCGTCGATGATGAGAAGGCACGCGCCGTCGCGACCGAGATCATCAACTGCCTCGGCGGCGCTGCCGATCGTTCGGGCAAGCCTGGGTATGACCAAGGCAAGCTCGATGCCTTCTTCGCCGCGTGCGCGGAGTTCGACGGCTGGCACAAGGCTGGCGAAGCCGACGCCAAGAACGTCATGGGGTTTGGCGACGGCACCGCCGCGGCGTTTGCCGCGTTCACCACCGTGCGCGCCAAGATCGACGACTACTTCGGCCGCTGCCGAATCGCCGCTTTCGATCCGCGCGCCTTGGCCGCGGTGAACCGCGAACAAGAGGCCTACATCACTGCGGCCGCAAAGGATCTCACGATCACCGCCAGCGAAGTTGGCCACTTCCCCCTGGCCATCGTCGAAGCCAATAAGCCGCTGCCACTGACGAAGGGCGTCAACCCGGCCTGGGCTGGCGCGGTTGCCGCGATGCGGGCCGCCTGCTGCAAAGACAAGGAGTCGCTCAACGAAGCGGATTGGGCAGCCTTGTGCAGCAAGCTGGATGCCCACGGTAACTGGCTCGCCAAGAAGGCCGGTGGTGCAGTCGAAGCACTTGGCGTCAAGCGCGTGCGCGAGATCCTCGCTGGCAACAGCAAGGCCGCCTTGAACCAAGCGATCGCCGACGACCTCGCGGTCGCTACCGAAGTGGACGCCATGACGCGCGTCGAAAAGCTGTGCCGCCTGCACCGCGACTTCGCCCGCCTGCTCAACAACTACGTCAGCTTCTCGGACTTCTACGCGCGCCGCGGCGCGATCTTCCAGGCCGGAACGCTCTACCTGGACGGCCGCGCCTGCGACATGTGCTTCCACGTCAACGACCACGGCAAGCACGCGAAGATGGCGCCGATGTCGAACGCCTACCTCGCCTACGTCGATTGCACGCGACCAGGCAGCGAGAAGATGAGCGTCGCTTGCGCGTTCACGGCGGGTGACAGCGACAACCTGTTCGAAGGCCGCAACGGCATCTTCTACGACCGCAAGGGCCGCGACTGGGATGCGACGATCACCAGGATCGTCAGCAACCCGATCAGCATCCGGCAGGCGTTCTGGTCGCCGTACAAGAAGGTGCTGCGCGGCGTCCAGGAAGCCCTTGCCAAGAAGGCGGCCGCGGCCGACGAAGCGGCGAACGCAAGACTCACTGCGGGCGCGCAAGCTGCGGGCCAAGCTGCCAAAACCGGCGCCGCGCCAGAGAAGCCCAAGTTCGACATCGGCATGGTCGCCGCGATCGGCGTCGCGGTCGGTGGTATCAGCACCGCGATGGCCGGCGCGCTGGGCGGCTTCCTCGGCCTCGGTGCATGGATCCCGGTCGGCATCGTCGGCATCCTGCTCGCGATCTCCGGGCCGTCGATGTTCATCGCTTTCTTGAAGCTGCGGCAACGCAACCT
>CANEYR010000012.1 GCA_947444055.1 Planctomycetota bacterium | reverse complement strand
CGCCACCACAACGGCGCCGTCACTTCGCGCGGCCCATCCCCACCCGGCAACGGCAACGTGCGCGTCGGCGACGCCTCGTGCAGGGCAAAGACGGCGTTGACGACACGTTCGGCGAGGGAGCGATGCGTCGTCAGCTTGCCGCCGACAATCGTGTGTAGCGTGGCGGTAGGCAGAGCCTCGTCGACCACGAACGCTTCGCGATTGAGGGCGCCAGCGGGCCCACGTCGCGCCGGCAGTGCCCGCCAGCCGGCGTAGGCAAACTGCACATCCGAGCGGGTCGGTGCGCGCTCCAACAAGTGCGCGAGCGCTTGCAGCACGTAGTCGATGTCCGCTGTCGGCGGCCCGGTCTCGTCGGCGCCAAGCTCGTCATCCACTTCGGTCGTGCCGCACAGCGTGCCATCGTCGTGTGGGATGACGAACTGGATGCGCCGATCGGGCAAGAACGCCGCCAACGCCAGTTCGCCCGCGCGCGGTGGCAACACCAAGTGGCTGCCGCGGCTGGTGCGCACCAACGCCTCGCCATCGATGCCGAGCAGGCGCCGCACCGCATCCACGCTCGGCCCGGTGGCATTCACCACATGGCGAACCCGCACGACGACTTCATTGCCGGTCAGTCGATCGCAGAGGCGCAGGCCCTCGGCGCGATTGCCCACCAACGCACAGTGCGTGACGACGGTGGCGCCCGCCGCCCGCGCCGCCAGCACGTTCGCCAAGGTCAGCCGCACATCCTGGGTGACGCCATCGAAGAACTCGATCGCCGAGCGCAGCCCCTGCGTGCGCAGCCCCGGGAACGCCTTGGCGGCGGCGGTCGCCGTCAACGCGCGCGGCCGCGGCAGCGTGCTGCGTCCGGCCAACCAACTGTAGAGCCAGGTGCCCACGCGCATCGCGAAGCGCGAGCCACCGCCATCGCGGAAAAACGGCATCAGCATCGGCTGCGGCCGCACCAAGTGCGGCGCCAGACGCAGCAGCCGTTCGCGTTCGCCCAGCGCTTCGCGCACGAGCGCCAAGTGGCCGTGCTGCAGGTAGCGCAAGCCGCCATGCACCAGCCGTGAACTGCGCGAACTGGTCCCCGCGGCCAGATCGCGCGCATCGACCAACAGTACAGCCAGGCCGCGCAGCGCCGCATCGCGCGCAACCGCTGCCCCTTGGATGCCCGCACCGACCACGAGCAAGTCGAACGTGTCGCCACTCAGCTGTCGGGGATCCGTTCGCACTGGCGAGGATTGTGGCGCGGCACCCCGACCGCCTCCAGCCTGACGCTACGCTTCCCGCCATGTCGTTGCGCGAGCAGAAGCCGTGGGTGCAGGCCGCTGTGGGGCTGCTCGACGTGCGCCGCCGCGATCGCATCCTGGCCTTCGAAGTCGATGTTGACGCGACGCGGCAGTTGGCCACGCTGGCGGGGAAAGACGGCGAAGTGCTCGCCGTCGTTGGCGATCCGCAGCAGGCCGAACAGCTGGCCGACCTGGGGTTGCCGCAGTTGCGCGTCTTGGCGCACGAACTGGTCGGCAATGAGTGCTTTGGCAGTTTCGATGCGATGTTGGTGCTGGCGACGACCGGACCGCTACTACCGATCGGGGCCTATCCCGATCTCGCCCGCCAGAACCTGCGACCGGGTGGCCGCTTGGTCATCGACGTTCCTGGGCTATCGTCGATCCCGGACCTCGCGACCGCGTGGTCACAGCTGGGCTGGGATGCCGAGCGACTGCAACCGCTGATGGGAGTCGCCGACGATGTGCTCGCCGATGCCCTTCGCCACGCCGGACTGCGCAACGTGCACGCCGTGCTCGGTGCGCACTTGCTGCACGCGATCACGCCCGGTGAACTCGTCGCGACCTTCGCCGACGCCTTGCAACTTACCGGCGACGAACCGCTGCAGCTGACGCACGCGTTGGTGCGACAGAAGGGCGGCACCGACCCCACCGAGGCGCTCGCCCATCGCACGCGGGTCACCGGGCTGCGCTGACTTTCTCGGATTGTGCGCTCGAAGTTGGTCGCCAAATTCCACTAGTGGTGGCGACGATCGACCGCCGTGAGAGCGGTCTTGACGAGCGACCGGGGACAGCGTGGCAGCCGGGGAACGCGGTCGGTCGTCGCCGATTCCCTTGCGTCTGGGCGGCAGGTAGCGTTTGGCGATGCTCGTTCGCCCATTCGTCGCCTCCCTGCTGCTGGCGTTGACCATGCCGGTGTTGGCGCAAGCGCCGCGGCGCTTCCCGGCGAGCAGTGAACACCGTGGCTTACCGACCTCGCCTTTGGCATTCGCGCCCTACCACGCCGATGCGGACCACGTGCACAACCGTGTCTTCCGTTCCTTGTGGTTGGCAAACCAAGCGCCAACAGAAGTGGCGGCCGTGATCGACTCGGCAGACGCGATGCAGTGGACCGCCGGCTGGGTGCACAAGAAGCGCCCTGGCCTTGCCACCGACAGCCAGTGGTTTGGTGGCGATGGCCGACTGCTGCCGCTCGAAGGGCTGGCGGCGGCGGCGGCGACAGACATGCTCACGCAGCTGGCGACGCTGCGCCCTGGCACGCCGGCCGTCGACGATCTGCTCGCAACACCCGAATTGGCGGTGCTGTTCCAACATGACTTGCTGCGCGTGGCCGAACGGCTGCTCGACACCAAGCAGAACCCCGAACTGGTGCCCGCCCTGCATCGTGCCGCGATGGCCGTCGCGTTGCCCGCGCGCACCCTGGCGAGTCTGCGCGACCCGTTGCGGCGCCTGCTGGCCAGCGACGTCGGCCAACGCGACTTGGCAGCCCAGGTGCCAACGACCCTCGGTGGCACCGCCAGCGAACTGCACGAAGTGCTGCGCAAATCAACGCGCCTGTTTGATGCGGAGAAGTCGCTGCTGTGGTCGCGGGTCTTCCTCGCGCATCCCGAGGGCAAGACGGCCTTGGCGCGCCTGCTGCCGGCCGCGTTGCAAGGCGACGAAACGAAGAAGGGACCGCTGGTGCCGATCGGATTGCGCGCCTTGCTGGTGCAGGGCATCGTCGCGTTCGACCACGACGGCATCGCGCACGCCACGCCGCTGGTGTTCGACGTGCGCACGCAGGTCCTGGTCAATCGCGAGCCGTTGGCCGCGACCAATGCCACGTTCACACACGACGGCATCGACTTCGGCATCTGGCAACTCGAACGCGAGGGCGTGCGGCGCGGCGAGGCGGCCCAGTTCTTCCGGCGCATCGAAGCGGACGACCAAGATCTGTTTCGCGACTACGGCACCGGCAAGCACACGACCTACCGCGGCCAGTGTTCGTTGTGCCATCGCAACACCGACACGCCCGAACCGCACCTCGGTGGCTTTCCGGTGCTGCGACCGCACGCACAAGCGACCTTCGCGACGACCGGTGACGAACGCCTGCGGCTGGCCGAGACGCAGGCGCAGAAGCTGATGCAAAGAGTGTTGGCGGCGCGCTAATTCCATGCTGCAACTGCAACGAGCGATCACCGTCTATGAGCAATGGCTCGCGACTGGCCGTCCGGTCACTTCCGCAGCCCTGATCGAGAGCCACCCGGATCTCGCCGAGTTCTTGCAGGCGATGCTCGCCGATCGCGACGAGTTGCAACGGGCGGTCGACGAGGCCGACCGCGTCGACGCCAATGCCGTTGAGCGGGTGCTCGGCGACTACCGCATCCTCGGCGAAGTGGGGCGCGGCGGCATGGGCGTCGTCTATCGCGCGCGCCAACGCTCCCTCGATCGCGAAGTCGCCCTCAAGGTGCTGCCCAGCCACGTGACCTTGCAGGCGAGTGCGGTGGCGCGCTTCCGGCGCGAAGCGACGCTGGCCGCTCGCCTCGAGCACCCCAACATCGCCGCCATCTTTGCCATCGGCCGCGACGGCGACACCCACTTCTTCGCGATGGAGTTCATCGATGGGGCGCCGCTCGATCGCATCGACCCAGCCACCGGACAACCGCGTTCGATGCGCAACTGCGTCGAACTCGGCGCCGCCATCTGTGATGCGCTGGCGCATGCGCATGCGGCCGGCGTTCTCCATCGCGACGTCAAGCCATCGAACATCTTGGTGCGTAAGGACGGCCGCCCCGTGCTCACCGACTTCGGTGTCGCTCGCTCCATCGACGAACCAGGCCTGACCCGCACCGGGGCGTTCACGGGCACCGCGCACTATTCGTCACCCGAGCAAGCGGCGGGCAAGAAGGAGATCGACGCGCGCACCGACGTGTGGAGCCTTGGCGCCACGCTCTACGAAGTGCTGACCGGGCAGATGCCGTTCGATGGCAACTCAGCCGCCGAAGTGATGGATCGCATCAGCCGCATCGAGCCCATCGATCCGGTGCGCTTCGCTCCCGAGCTGTCGCCGGATTTGGCAGCGATCGTGCTGCGCGCACTCGAGAAGGATCCCGCCAAGCGCTACCAAACGGCGCGCGCGTTCGGCGACGATCTGCGCGCCTTCCTTGAGTTTCGACCGGTCACCGCCCGGCGAGCAACCCGTTGGCTGCGTCTGCGACGATGGGTGCGGCGCGAGCCGTTGCGCGCCGCGCTCGCGACGGTGCTGATGCTCGGAGTGCCGACGCTGGCACTCTTCGCCGGTATTCTGATCGCGAATCGCACGGCGATGCAGGTCGGCAGCCGCGAGATCCGCCGCCAGGAACAGGAAGAACGGCTAGCGCGGTTGACGATCGATCTCGAAGCCGGCGACTACGTGGGGGCCCTGGCCAGCGGCGAACTCGCGATCGCCGAACGCCCTGCCGACATCGAGGCCCACGTCTTGCGGGCTTTGGTGCAGGTCTACTCCGGCCAGGAGCAGGAGGCGCTGGCGCAGCTGGAGGCCGCGATCGCCGGCCGCAAGCTGCCCTATGGCGACCGCGCGCGGGTGTTCGTACTGACGGCGTTGCATCGCGTGGAAGAAGCCAACGCGATCGCGTCCAAGCTCAGTCCCGCCGCAGCTGCCGAAGAGCTGTTCCTCGATGGCTGCACCGCCACGCTACAGGGCAACGATCGCATCATGGACGTCGCCGAGTGGCAGCGAGTGCGCGACACGTTCTTGCGCGCCATGTTGGTGTCGCCACAGCCGCGCTTGCACTACTACCTCAAGTGGGCGTCCGCGGTTGGTTGGATCGGCGAGGCCGCGGCGACCGCGCAGTGCAATGCGGTATTGCTCGAACTGTGGCCGACGTCGCCGGCGTCGTTGCTCTACGTCGCGTTCTCGCGCAAACGCACCGAGCCAGCGCAGGCCGCGGCGATGTACCGGCAGGTGCTGCAAGCTGGTTACGACCACCCGCGCATCTACACGTCGATCGCCGAGTGCTTGGAGCACGGCAAGGACACCGCGGGGGCGCGCGCGGCGCGTGAGGAGGCGCTCGCCGCCTACGAACGCCGTCGCCAAGCGGGACTGCTCGGCGACACCGAGCAGCTCAACTTGGCAATCTCGTTGTTCTCATCGGCTCGCTCACAAGAAGCGATCGACCAGGTTCGTGCCGTCATCGCGCGGCGACCGCAAATGGGGCGCGCGCACCGCATACTCGGCTGGCTGTTGATGGAGGCGAAGGACCTGCCGGCGGCCATCGCGGCACTCGAACAGGCGACCGCGCTGGATCCAAAGGACGCCGACGGGTTCCAGCGGCTCGGCAACGCGCACTTGCTGAACCAACAGCCGAGGCTCGCGGTGCCGGCCTTCCAGCGCCTCATTGCCTTGCTGCCCAACAGTGCCATGGCGCACCACGCGCTGGGCTGGGCGCAGTTCCGCGCCGAGGACTACCTCAGTGCCATCGCCGCGAATCGGCGTTCCATCGAGCTGTCCCCGAAGGTGCTGGAGTTTCACTACAACCTCGGCACCGCGCTGCAGAAGGCGGGCGACTGCAAGGCCGCGATGGCGGCCCTGCAAGACGCGCTGGCCTTGCGACCGAGCTATGCCCTTGCGAAGTGGCGGATAGCAGAGTGCCAAGAGTCGCTCGGTGATCGCACCACCGCGATCGCAACACTGCGCGACGCCATCGCCAGCGATGACCAGGTTGCCCCCGATCTGTGGGGCAGCTTGGGGTCGATGTTATGGCGCGACGGCGACCAGAAGGGTGGCGGCGACGCGATGCGCGAGGCCGTCCGCCGTGCACTTGCCGGGCCGACGACGTTTGCGTCCTTGCGCGACATCGCCAAGCAGGCACTCGCCATCCCAGACCTCGAACTGGCCCGCGTCGCGTGGCAACGCACCCTGCAGTTGCAACCCACGGCCGAACAGCGCGCGGAAGCCGAGCGCGCCCTCGCCGAGCTCGACGGCCGCTGACCGCAGCGCGCGTTCCTTCACAGGTTCGTGTAGTTGGGACCGCCGCCACCTTCCGGCGTCACCCAATTGATCACCTGGTAGGGATCCATGATGTCGCACGTCTTGCAGTGCACGCAGTTGCTGGCGTTGATCTTCAACTCGACACCGTGCTTGGTGCCGGCCTTCTCTTCCATCTCGTAGACCGCTGCCGGACAGAAGTGCTGGCACGGATTGCCAAACTCCTCGACACAGCGCGTTGAGCACAGATCGGGCTGCGTGACCACGAGATGGCACGGCTGGTCTTCTTCGTGCAGCGTGCCCGACGAATACACGGACGTCAGCTTGTCGAACGTCAACGTGCCGTCCTCCGCCAGCTTGTCGCACTGCGGCTTGCCCTTGCCGCCGAAGTACTCGCCAACCTTGCGCATGTAGGTATGGCCAGCGTCGCTCTTCAGTTCGTCCGACCAGAACGTGCCCTTGCCGCCAAACATCGTCGCGAAGCCGGCGTTGACGAGGCCGGCGAGACGGCCCTTGTGGAAGCCCTGGTGGAAGTTGCGGCACTTCCACAGCTCCTCGTGCATCCAGTCGGCCTTCATCTTCTGTTCGTAGGCCACGGTCGCCGCCGCCGACGTGTCGCCCTTCTGCAAGCAGGCGAACGCCGTCTCCGCCGCCAGCATGCCACTGCGCATCGCGAGATGAATGCCCTTCAACCGCATGCTGTTCATGACGCCGGCCGCATCGCCAACCAACAAGAAGCCATCGCCGTAACAGCGCGGCATCGCATACAGCCCCCCCTCGGGCAGCGACTTGGCGCCGTAGTGCAGCATCTTGCCGCCGCGCAAAAACGGCGCGACCTTGGGGTTGAGCTTCATCAACTGCAGCTGGCGGTGCGCGTCCATGGTCGGATCGCGGTAATCGAGGCCGACGACGAGGCCGACCGAGACCATGTTCTTGCCGCCCTCCGTCTCACCCATGCCGTAGATCCAGCCGCCGCCGAAGGTGTGGCTGTCGAGCGGGTATCCCATCGTGTGCACGACGAGTCCGGGCGCGCACTGGCCCTTCGGCACCTCCCACACTTCCTTCACGCCAATGCCGTAGACCTGCGGGTTCTTGCCCTCCAGGTGCAAATCCGCCACCAGCTGCTTGGTCAGCGAGCCCCGGCTGCCTTCGGCGATCACGACAACCTTGCCCGCGAGAATGCCCCCCGCCTGGAAGTTGCCCTTCGGCTGGCCGTGTTTGTCGATGCCCGCGTCGCCGAGCTGCACGCCGGTGACACGGTCGCCTTCGCGCACGAGTTTGGCGCCGGGAAAGCCAGGGAACACCTGGATGCCCTTCTGCTCGGCGATGCCGCCGAGCCACTTCACCAGCTTGTTCAACGAGACGACGAAGTTGCCGTGATTCTTCAACGGCGGTGGCGTGATGGGGAACTTGAAGCCGCCCGCCTTCGTCAACCACATCGCGTAATCGTCGTGGACCTCGGCTTCGACCGGCGCCTTCGGCTCCATCGTCCGCCAGCCCGGTAGCAACGCGTCGAGCCCCTTCGGATCCATCACGGCGCCCGAGAGGGAATGGGCCCCGAGCTCGGCCGCCTTCTCGATCAAGCAGATCTGCGGCGCCACTTCCTCGCCATGTCCCGATTTCCTCACCGCTGCGTTGTGCCGCTCCACCAAGTTCGCGAAGTGAATCGCCGTGGCCAGCCCAGCCGGACCGCCGCCAACCACCACCACGTCGAAGTCCATCACATCACGTTCAGTCATGTTTCGTTTGGGCGCAGCTTGGTAACCGCGGCTCCTCGTCACACTACAGAGCAGCAGCGGCGGACTGCAACGACGTGCCCGAGTCGCCCGTTGGACTCGGCCTGCCAAACCCGGTGAACCCCTCACCGAAAGGATCCGATCATGAAGCGCACCTACACCCTGCCGGAGGCCAACCAGGTCCTGAAGCTGGTGCGAGCCATTTCTGCCGAGTTGCTGGAGCGACGGACGGCTCGCCGCTCCCTGTCCCGCCAGCGCGACCAGCTCGAAGCTGCCAGCACGCCAGAAGGCCTGCGCAGCGAGCTGGCGGAACTCGACGCCCGCATTTGGGAGCACGATGAAGGTCTGACCCGCTGCAAAAGCGAGCTGGAAGACCTCAGCATGACGGTCCTGCGCACGAACCCGCTGACCGTGCACATCCCCGGCACCAGCCGCACCGGTGCGGTCGTGTTTTGTTGGCAAGAGGGCGAGTCGTCGGTGTGCTTTGGCCACCCACCCGGTGAGGAAGAACACCAACGTCGCCCGCTGCGTGTCGCCAAGGGCGCCTGACGCGCTCGCGTCGAACGGAAACGACGGTTGCTCCTGGTCCGGAGCGCCGTGACGATCGCGGGGGCATGTTCCACTGCACGATCCTGTTCGCGCTCAAGCCCGGCATCGCGCTGGATCGCGTTCGCGTGGCCCGCGAATCGTTGCAAGAACTGATCGAACGCATGCCCGGCATCGACCACCTGACGGTCGTGCACAACCTCGCCACCGACCGCCAGGGCTTCAACTTGGCCCTGTTCTCTGCCTTCGAGTCGCGCACCGCCTGCGACATCTTCTTCCGCCATCCGGACTACCAGCGGGTTTGGCAGCACGAATTGGCGCCGCTGATCGATCGCCACGTGACCGCGCAGGGCGACGACGAGGCGAGCTGAGCGCATCGCTTGGCGACACCACCGCCGATGCAACCGCCGACGCAGACTTGAAAGCCGCCGCTCGATCGATGGAATGGCCGGATGAGCATCGTCAAGCGTGTTGCGGTCACCGGCGCCGCAGGTCAGATCGGCTATTCGCTACTTCCGTTGATCGCCAACGGCGGCATTTTTGGCCCCAACGTCAAGGTGGTGCTGCAACTGCTCGAGGTCACGCCGGTGTTGGCCGCCTTGAATGGCGTGCGCATGGAACTCGAAGACTGCGCGTTCCCGCTGCTGACGGACATCGTCTGCAGCGACGACCCCAAGGTCGCGTTCAAGAATGCCGACCTGTGCCTGTTGGTCGGCAGCAAGCCGCGTGGGCCTGGCCAGGAGCGCAAAGATCTGCTGCAGGACAACGGCAAGATCTTCATCGGCCAAGGCCGCGCCATCGCCGAGGTGGCTGGGCCTGACGTGCGCGTCGTCGTGGTCGGCAACCCGTGCAACACCAATTGCCTGATCGCCATGAAGAATGCCAAAGGCGTGCCTGCCGATCGCTTCACGGCCATGACGCGCCTCGATCAGAATCGCGCCAAGGCGCAACTGGCGTTGAAGGCGAAGAAGCACTGGTCGACCGTGAAGAACGTCACCATCTGGGGCAACCACAGCAACACGCAGTACCCCGATTGGCACCACGCCACGATCGACGGCACAGCCGCGGCGACAGCCATCAACGACGAGGCGTGGCTGCAAGGACCGTTCATGAAGACGGTGCAAGAGCGCGGCAAGGCGATCATCGAGGCGCGCGGCAAGTCGTCGGCGCTGTCGGCGGCGCAGGCCGCGTGCGACCACGCGCGCAGCCTCTACACGGTGACCACGAACGCCGATTGGGCCTCGCTGTGCGTACTGAGCGATGGCACCTACGGCACGCCGGAGGGTCTGATCAGTGGCTTCCCGTGCACCACCGACGGCAAGGGCAACTGGCAGATCGTGAAGGGGCTGGCGATGAACGACTTCTCCAAGCAGAAGGCCGCGATCACCTGGAAAGAACTGACGGACGAGCGCGACATGGTGAAGGACCTGCTCGGCTGAGCCAGTGGACCCCGCCGCCATCCTGATCACCGTCGTGGCGGGCGTCGGCATGGGCGCCATCAACAACGTGGCTGGCGGCGCCGGCATCTTCGCGTTGTGGGCGTTCCAATACGCGTGCGGCCTGCCGCTCGCGATGGCCAACCCGTCCTCGCGCCTCGGGGCGGTCGGCGTCGGCTTGTTCTCGTGGCTTGGGTTCCTACGTGCCGGTGTGCGGCCGCGAGGCAAGGCCTGGCGGCTCGCGCTGTTTGCGATCCCTGGTGCCTTCGCCGGCAACGTGCTGGCCCTGAAAGCGGACGACTTGTGGTTCCGCAGCTACCTCGCGGTCGTGCTCGTGCTGTTGCTCGTCCAGCAGTATCGACGTCGCGCCAACGAGGGACCCGTGAGCGCTTCGCGATGGCTCGGGCCGCTCGGCTGCGCCGCGATTGGTCTGCACATGGGGTTTGCCCAGATCGGCACCGGCTTTGTCGCCACCCTGGTGCTGGTCGCCACCTACGACCGCGATCTGCTGCAAGTGAATGCCGCCAAGGGGGTCGTCGTCATCACCTCATCGATCGCCAGCCTGACGGGATTCGTGCTGGCACCGTGGCTGCTGCAAGGCCAAGCGCCGGTGATCGCCTGGGGCCCCGCTGCGTGCTTGGCGGTCGGCACCGCGACGGGCAGCTTCCTCGCCAGCAAGTGGACGGTCGTGAAGGGCGCCCACGCCGTGCGCAAGGTCGTGGTCGTGATCGCGATCCTGTCGCTGCTGGAGCAACTCGTGCAGATCGTGTTGTTGCTGCGTCACTGAGAGCGTTCGCAGAACGTGCGGTCGCTGTCTATCGTGCCCGCATGAGTCGCCACGTCGTCATCACCGGTGCCAGCTCCGGCATCGGCGCCGCCTGCGCCCGCCTATTTCAACAGCGCGGCGATCGCCTGTCGCTCGGCGCCCGCCGTGAAGATCGGTTGCAGGGAGTGGCGGGCGAGGCCTTCCGCCAAGCGCTCGATGTCACCAAGCCACCGAGCGTCGCCCGCTTCGTCACCGCCGCGGTAGCTGCGAACGGCCCCATCGACATTCTCATCAACAACGCCGGACTCGCGCGCGGCATCGAGAAGATCGCGGAAGGCACCGGCGAAGCGTGGCGCGAGATGATCGAAACCAACGTGCTCGGCTTGCTCGAAGTCACGCGCCTCGTGCTGCCGCATATGGTGCAGAACAAGCGCGGCCACGTCGTCGTCATCGGCTCGATCGCCGGCCACAAGGCCTACGTCGGCGGCGGTGTCTACTGCGCCAGCAAGCGCGCCTTGCAACCGATCTGCGAAGCGATGCGCATGGAGACGCTCGGCACCGGCATTCGCGTCACCAGCGTCGACCCCGGACTGGTCGAGACGGAGTTCTCGCTGGTGCGATTTCGCGGCGACCAAGAACGCGCCACCAAGGTCTACCACGACACCCGCCCACTCACTGGCGACGACATCGCCGAGTGTGTGCTGTTCGCGGTCGATCGCCCAGCGCACGTCAACATCGACACCATCGTGGTGATGCCGACTGATCAGGCGAGCCCGCAGATGGTGCATCGCGGCGGACGCTGATCGGCCGGCGCGGCGACTACTTCTTGGCGGCGCTTGGCATCCACGCCAGAGGTTTCGGAACGTGCTGCATGTAGAGCGTCAGCAGCGCTAGCCCGGTGCCGTAACCGCCGGAGCGACCGAACTGACGATCGTTCCAACTGCCGTCGGCCTCGCGCGACTTCGCCAACACTGCGCGCATCTTCTCGCGCAGCGATGCCTTTTTCTCCGCGTCGTCAATCTGTTCGATCGCTTGCGCGCAGTAGACGTGGCCGAACAGGAAGTAGTACGGCGCCATGCCGTACGGCATGATGTGCGTTCGCGGCTGGCTCTTGCGCACCGCCAAGTCATCCCAGTGCGCGAAGAACAGGTCGACCGCCCGCTGCAAGCGCTGCGCGTCGCCTCGACCCGCGAGCGCCAAGGTCGTTTCGCACACCGCGGCGCGCGCGGCCGAACTCGGCGTCTTGTCCATCATCGTGAGCCCGCCTTCTTCGACCTCGGCTTGGCTCTTTCCCGTCGCGCCATACGCGTACCCACCTGGCTTCGCACGCGCGCGTTCCAGTGCATCGAGCCCTTGCGTCACGACCTGGTCCGGCACCGCGTGACCGCGCGCCTTCGCATAAAAGAGAACTTGCAGAGCGGGCGCCGTCATGAACGTGGACGCCCGGTTCTGCGCATTCAGGTAGCCGAGCGGCCGCGAGTAGTTCCAGCCGCCCGACTCCGGGATCGCCGATGCCACCAGCGTCTCGACCAACCACTTGGTCTTGGCGGCCACGGCTTCCTGGAGCGGCTCGGGCACCAACTGCGCGTCCTGCACGCTCAAGAAGAACTGCAGCGCGTAGATGTGGCCCCAACCGCGCACGTCGTAGGTGCCGATGAAGTCAGCCTGCATGCGCTCGTGGTCGAGCGTCGCGAGCACGAACGTCAATCCACGCTTCACAGCATCGGTGCGGTCCGGGTCGCTGCGATAGCCAGGGGCGGCGAGCAACCCAAGGCACGCGATGGCGGTGCCGCCAACGCGATAGCCGACGGGCGACGGGCTGGCATCCTCGCGATACACGCCCTGGTATGGCCACTGGTCGCCGCCTTCCCCTTCTTGCAGCGCCAACGTGGCGGCGATCGCAGCTTTGGTCGCTAGTGCAAGGTCGAGCGGCGGCGCCTCAGGAACCGGCAGCGTCAATTGTCGCGGCGTCGCCGCCGCCGATGGCGCGTCGCGCGGCGGCGCCTTCTTGGTCGGGGACTCTTGCGCCGGCAGCGCGACAGACGTGAAGAACAGCACGAGCCAACGCATCTGCATGGGTTCCTAGGAAAGGGGCATTCGGCATGGAACGCGAAGCGGCGGCCGTTCGCAAGTCGCAGGCTTGTCGCTGCAACCTCGACCCCGCAGTCGCGGCCGCGTAGCGTCCCCGCATGAACGCACGCATCGTGCTCGTACCGGCCATCGTGGCGTTGGCGGCTCTCGGCATGTGGATGGCGCAAGCGGCTCCGGTTGGCGTGCCAGCGGCAACCTGGCGCCTCGGTGTCGGCACCGACACCAAGCCGGGGATCAACTACAACGAGTTGCCGGCGGAGTCGCTGTTCCGCCTGTCGTTCACCTGCGACGAGCCGCGCTTCGTCTACGTGTTCAGCCACAGCATCGAGGACGGCACGCTGCTGCTGTTTCCGTCCCCAAACGTGAAGAGCGACCTCGTGCAACCGGTGCCGGCCGGACATGCCGCATTGCCCGGCAGGCGCGATGACAAGGAACTCGCGTGGACGACGCGCACGCAGATCTCCGCGACCACCACGTTCCTCGTCATCGCGGCGCGCGAGAAGGTCGCGGACATCGAAGCGCTGCTGCCACAACTACGGCGGTGGACCAACACCGCGCTGATGGACGGCACCATGCAAGTGACGAACCCCGCTAGCGGCACCGAAGTGACGACAGGCCAGCGCACGCCGTTGCCGCTGCCGCTGCTGCAGCGCGCCGCCGACGTATCGCTGACGGAACCGCTGATCAACGGCCCCCTGCGCCTGGATCAGGGTGCCGACGGTGTGTGGATCGGCAGCTGGAGAGTGAAGGAACAAGCCAAGCGCTGAGCCTCGCGTCGACCGCGGCGCGTTCGCGATTAGGTTGCCAGCGCGTGTTCGATCGCGGCACACAGCACGTGCACGCACACCAGGTGGCACTCTTGAATGCGCGCGGTGTTGCTCGATGGCACCTGCAATGCGACATCGGCGAGGTCGAGTGCAGCGCCGCGCTTCTCGCCGCACCAAACGGCGGTCGCGATCCCCATGGTGCGCGCTTGCTTCAACGCGGCGACCACGTTCTTGCTACCGCCGGACGTGGTGATGCCGATCAGCAGGTCGTTGGCGCGTCCGAGCGCTTGCACCTCGCGAGCAAACACGTGCTCGTACCCAGCGTCGTTGCCGATCGCGGTGAGGGCTGGCACCTGATGACCCAGTGCAATTGCGGCATACGCGGGCCGCTGCTTCTTCTCAAACCATCCCACCAATTCGCCGGCTGCGTGCGCCGCATCACACGAACTGCCGCCATTGCCGCACAGCATGATCTTGCCGCCGCCGCGCAAGGTCGTGATCGCCAAGTCACAGAGCCGCTGCAAGCTCGGCACGCACTGCGCCAAGAATCGCTGCTTGCAGGCAATGCTCTCTTCGATCGTCGTGCGGATGGTCGCGTCGTTCATGGTCGCGGCGACGATAGCGCTTAGCCGCCACGACGCGAACGTTCAGCCGGTGCGAGCGGCGGCCAAGGCAGCGGCGAGGTCGACACGAACCCCCGCCGCCGTCAGGGCATCGCCAAACGCCGCGAGGGCCCGCAGCACGTTGGGCAAGCGCGCCCCATGCCCCATCAGCCCGACGCGAAACACTTTGCCAGCGAGTGAGCCGAGGCCGCCGCCGATCTCGATGCAGTGCACGTTGCGAACGTGCCCGCGGAACGCGCGGTCGTCGATACCGACCGGATACCGGATCGTCGTCAGCATCGGTGTGGCGTACGCCGTCGGCACGAGCGGCTCGAGGCCGAGCACCGCTAGGCCTCGGCGCAGCGCCGCGGCGGCGTCGCGATGGCGCGCGGCTCGCGCCGCGAGCCCTTCCTCGAACACCAAGTCGAGAGCGGCTGCCAGCGCATAGATCATGCTGATTGGCGCGGTGTAGTGATACGCCCGGTCGGGCCCGAAGTAGCCCGTCAACAACTTGGTGTCGAAGTAGAAGGGCACCGGATCCGGATTGCTGGCCGCCTTCGCCAGCGCTCGCGGCGAGAAGGTCACCGGTGACAGACCGGGCGGCGCCGACAGACACTTCTGCGTGCCACTAAACGCCGCATCGACGCCGAGTTGGTCAAACGCCAACTCCATGCCCGCGAGACTCGTCACGCAATCGACGGCGAACAGCGCTCCAGCCGCGCGCGCCGCCGACGCGATCGGCGCCAGATCCGTCAGCACACCGGTGCTGGTCTCAGCGTGCACCACGCAGCACAAACTCGTCGGCCCCGCCTCAATCGCGCGAACTACCGCGTCGGGCGCGAGTGCAGTGCCGAAGTCCGCACGCACCTCCACGACAACGCCGGCGCGCCGCCGCACGGCTTCAGCAAATCGCTGCCCAAAGACGCCGTGCACGCCGACGACCACGCGGTCACCGCGAGTGACGAGGTTGGCGACGAGCGCCTCCATGCCGGCCGTGCCGGTGCCAGCGATCGGCAACGTCAGGGCGTTCGTTGTTCCAAACAAGATGCGCAGACGAGCCTGAACCTGATCGAGCAACGGCACGAACGCCGGGTCCAGGTGACCGAGCAGCGGCAACGATTGCGCGCGCTGCACAACAACTGACGTTGGCGATGGACCGGGGCCGAGTAGCAACACTTCAGGCGGTTCGAACGGCATGGCAGCTAGCGTGCTCGACGGGAATCAGAAGGGCTTGGCCTGGGCAAGCCACACCGCAGTGGCGCCGATCGCCAACGCGAGCAGGATGCCAACGAACCGGGACAACACCTTCTTCTTCACCATTACCGGCACGGCGGCGACCACCAGCCAGCACCCGATCTTGGCGATCATCCAGTTCGGCCAGCCATACCCGGATTTGTGCGCGAAGCCGATGCCCGCAACGAGCATCGCCACGAGTCCGAGGCCATGCAGCATCGCGAACAGGCGCGAGCCCTTGCCTGGCTCAGCGGCGAACATGCCGCCAAGGCCAAGGAACAGCATCAACACGCCGACGACATGCAACACCTTGTAGATCTCTGGGCTCATGCGCGCAGTATGGACTGGGATGTTGCCTGGCGCCGCAGTTCCCTGCTCTTCCTGCCGCGCGACCACTCGCAACCAACCGCTACGCTGACGCCATCATGACCACGTCGCACCCGCTGTTCGATCGTCTGCGCGCAGCAACGGGTGGTGGCCCAATCGTTGTCGCCCACCGCGGGGACAGCATGCATCACCCAGAGAACACCCTGGCGGCGTTCGCGGCGGCCCGCGATCTCGGGGTCGTCATGCAGGAGTTCGATGTGCAAACCACGCGCGACGGCGTGCTCGTATGCATGCACGATGAGAGCCTCGATCGCACGACCGACGCTTGCCAGCGGCTCGGCCCCGGTGCCTTGCTTGCCCATGCGACGTGGGCCGAGGTCCAAAGACTCGATGCCGGCTCGTGGTTTGACCAGCAGCACGCTGGAGAACGCGTCCCGACCTTGGCCACGGCTCTCGCGACGATGTTGCCGCGGTGCGTTCCGTTGATCGAACACAAGACCGGCACCGAGGTCGCGTACTTGGATGCATTGCGCAGTGCTGGGGCGATGCAGGCGTGCATCGTGCAGTCGTTCGATTGGCAATTCGTCACCACCGTGCGCAGCCTCTGCCCGGACCTCGCCGTGGCGGTACTGGGGCCAACCGATCGCTTTCGAACGCCGAGCAGCGAGGCCCTCGCGATCGCCAAACAGTCTGGCGCTGGCATGGTGCACTGGCAGGCGAATGCGCTGACACGCCGGGACGTGGAACGTATTCACGCCGCCGACATGTTGGTCTGCACCTACACCACCGATGACGAACTCGGTTGGGCGGGGGGCAAAGCGCTTGGCTTCGACGCGATGTGCACGAACGACCCAGCGGCGGCTCTCAGGAGTGGCGGCGGATCAAGCTGAGGCGGCGCTGGCGGGCTCGGTCACATCACCCGCGATCACATCACAAAGATGTTCGCTTTCCCGTTCACGATAACGATCGTGATGAGGTAGCCGACCTGCACTGCATCGGTGATCAGGATCGACGCCGTCGACACGTGCGCTGCGGCCATGGCTTGCAGCAGGTTCGCTGGCAACCGCACGATGGTGCCGTTCACAGGCAACGCGACTGGCACACCCGTCGCACTGTCAACGAAGGTCGCCATGGCCACGCCGATTTCGGGCGACAGCTGCATGAAGACATCTTGCGCAAGGTTGTGCTGCGACAGGCTTGCGCGGGGCACCGCCCCGAGCTGCTGAGTCAAGAACTGCGCGCGCGGCAACACCCAAACACCGGTACCACCACCGTTCTCGCCGCCATCACCACCGACGCCAGGAAGTGCTAGCCAAATCGCCAGGGCGACTGCGACGAGAACTCGGGTCAAGGATTTCATGGGTGGTGTCCGAGCGGGGTTACTTCCGCAATGCCGAAGGATGCTAGCACGCTCATTTCAAAAGGCGAGGGGCTAGGCAACAGGGGTCCTAGCCACCCCGAACGGCAAGGTAACCCGCGGGTCAGCCAGCCGGTCGCGCCTGAAACCAGGACGGGAAGGCCTCGCTGACTACCTTCGCATCGGGATGATTGCGGATGAGGTGAACAAAGTGGCTGCGGCGCCCTAGCTCCTTCGCCATCCACGACTTCTTGTGCGGTAGCTCTTTCGCCATGCGTTGGAACCAAGCGACGCAATCACCGAACTGGCCTGCCATTCCGCAGGCCAGACCAAGGTTAAAGTAGGCGGTACTCAGGCTGGGCTGCTCGGAGATCACCCCGGAATCGACCAACTGCTTGAGCAAGGCAGCCGCCCCTTCGCCGTCGCCTTCGTCGAGGTGAACGTTGCCAAGGTTGAGCAGCGCAAACCCCCTCACCTTGCGGTCGGTCGCACGCGTCAGCACATCTTGGAATTGGTGCCTTGCCATGGCCCGTTGCCCGCGTGCGTAGTGCACGACCCCGAGGTAAATGCGCGACTCGTGGCTGTCGGGATCCAGAGCCAAACACTCGGAGAGCAGCCGCTGGCCACGGGCAAGATTCTCATCGGCGCTGCGTAAATGACCATCAAAGAGTTCCCTGGCCGCTACCCACTCAGGTCCCGGGGCGCCAGCTTCGGCGCGCGCGACTTCATCGAGAAGGTTGCGCCCCTTCATGGCCATGTCAGGCACTGGCACCGGCTCCTTTGCCACTTCACGCGAGAAGTCAGCAGACAGTCCCATCAGCACGAACCCGCGCCCCAACTCGTACAACACCCGCGACAGCTTGCGGCGATTGGCGGTTAGTCGCTGCCGCAGCTGCGACAGCTCGGGGGTCTCAGCGACGGTTGCCGCGACCGGCGCCAGAGCAGCCGCGAGTTTCTTGTGGAAGCGCACCTGGCTGCGAATGCCATCCAAGAACTGCCTGCAGGATTCGCAGAGGTCCGAGTGGACCATGACGCGCCGCACGCCGGCCGGGTCGAGCTCACCGTCAAGCATCGCCGACAGATCCACCTGGATCTGCATGCATGGGTCATGACCGCGGTCCGCGTCCGTCGAGGGCCTCATCTCGGCCAACCACTAGACGCCAGAGGCTTCCTGGTCACGCACGCGGCGGGCAGAAGCCGAAGAACGGTCAAAAATGCGACGAATCGGTACCTGGGTAGCTGGAGCGCTGCCAACTCGCTGGCGCCCCTTCTCCAGTCCAGACCTAGGGCTACCTGGCGATGCACCACTCGACCCTGCGACCTGACTCGACCCTGCGACCTGACTCGGCCCTGCGACCTGACTCGGCCCTGCGACCTGACTCGAGGCTGCGGCAAATTCGGCGAGCGAGATTTCCATCCCGCGGAAGATCTTGCGGCGGCCGCGGAAGATCACCATCTTCAAGTTCTCTAGGCGGATGCCGAGCGCGGCGGCGGCGTTCCTGTAGGAAACGTCATCGACCTCGACCATGGTCAGCGCCAACTGTTCCTTGGCGGACAGACGGTTGAAGTGCAGCAAGTAGAGCTGCAGGTAGATGAGGAAGGCGTTGTTGACGGTGGTCGCACTCTCGCCGTCACTGGCCGCCAAATCCGGCCGCCGGACATGCGTGTCTTCCGGCTGCAGCGCCTCTTCGTCCATCTCAAGGAAATGCGACAGGCGCGCCTGCCCCTTGAGGAACTTGAGCAGCGTGTTGCGCGCGATGCGGTGGCCCCAGCCTCGGAACGCATCCGCCTTGTCAGCATGGAAGCGATGCGGGTAGCGATAGATGTTGAGGAAGACCTCTTGCAGCACGTCGTTGGGGTCGACGTTGTGGTACGCGCGCCGCAAGCCACTTTGGATCGCTTGCAGGAATGAGCCACTGTTCAGTTCGAACAGCAGCGCGAACACCAGGGGATCCCCGCTGTTCTTGAACACATCCATCAAGCAGGTGCTCACCCAGTCGACGTAGTCTTGCTCGGTGTTCAACACGACGTCCGCGCGCGGCGGCTTGTGTTCTGCCAGAGCACCGAGCTGCGCGGAGCCAGTACGCTCCCACAACTCCAACAGCCGGGCGCGCAAGGTGGCGCCATCTAGTTCGCTGTGGTTCTGGTGCAACATGGCAAGACGGGCGGGGGTCGATCCGTTCCACGGACCGGCCACACAACACCGGTCATCTTGCCATAGCCATGTGTGTCTGGGAAGTAACAGGGAAAGACACCACGGCACCTAGAATTTCGGAGCGCCGGGTCGCCCCCTCAGTCTGTGGCCGTGCGCGACAAGGTGAGCACCATGCCAACACCACCCGGACCCAACGCGTCGGGTTGGACCGCGGCCCCGACCTGTTCGACGGCCCGGCGAAAGCGGGCGATGCTGTCACCATCCATCGCGTCGCCTGGTTCGCCGGTTCCCGTTACCCAAAGCCGAACGCCGCCGCCGGTTTCGCTGATTTCGAGGCTGCGGGCACCGATCCCCTGGCAGCGCTCGGCAACCACCTGTAGCGCCTGCTTCACCATTTCGGCGACCGCCGGCGCGGGCCCCCACCACAACGGCGCCGTTCCCGACACGTAGATCGGCTGCTCGGCCGTGCGCACCTGCGCAGCCACTTCGGTGCACAAGTCGGCTAGGTCAATCGGTTCGGCGCCATTCGCCGCCAAGCGACTCTCCCGCACCAAGTCGGCGTGCACTGCCTCACTCCACTCCAGCACCGCCAGCACGTCGCGGATCGAGCCCTTCAGCTGCGCCCGCGAGGCGTCAGCAACGGCCAGATCCAAGGTCTGTAACCGCTCGCGCAATTCCGCGGCGAACAGCTGCTGGCCCTCCGCCATCGCCAGGAAGCGATCGCCGAGTTGACGGGCGACATCGCTGCCGCGGCGCCAAGGACTGGTCTGGTCGCGGCGCGGAGCCACGACCACCACTTCACCTGCGGTGCGCGGCGGTGCCGGCAGCACGTACTCGAGAGTCGATGGATCGAGAAGGCTCGGTTGGTCAGTCGTCATGGCGCAGCTTCCTCCGGGACAGGAACGCATGTTCCATGGCACCGGTAGGTTGGGCATCGACCGCCTGCCGTCGATCGCTTGAGGCGGTCAGGTAGCATGCGGCGAACTGAAGTGACGCACCTTTCTCCGGACACGATCCGCAGCATCGCTCTCGCCACCGGCTTCGATCTCGTGCGGTTTGGCCCCGCCGATCCGGGCGAGCACGGCGACCACTTCCTGCGGTGGCTCGCCGCCGGACGGCACGGTGAGATGCAGTACCTAGAGGCCAACCAGCAGCGCATCCTCGATCCATCGTCTTGGCGAGCAGGCGTGCGATCGTCGATCTCCCTCGCGGTCGACTATGGCGGGCCTGCGGGAGAACTGCCGGGCGGCGGCCGTGTCGCCCGCTACGCCACCGGCCGCGACTACCATCGCTGGCTGCGCGAACGTGTGTTCACGCTGCGCGAACGACTCGAAGCGGCGGGCCTCCCGCGCGGTTCGATGAACGGTGGCACCGACGCGGTGCCGGTGCTCGAGCGCGCGCTGGCGGTGCAGTCCGGCATCGGCTTCCTCGCCAAGAGCGCGATGGTGATCTCCCCCACGCACGGCCCCTACCTGCAACTCGCCGAATTGCTAACCGGCGAAGACTTGCCGCCCGATGCGCCTGCTGCCGGCACCTGCGGCACCTGCACGGCGTGCCTCGATGCCTGCCCGACTGGCGCCATCGTTGCACCGTTCCAAGTCGATGCCCGACGATGCCTCAGCTACACGACCATCGAGCAACGTGGCTTCATCGCCAAGGAACTGCGCGCGGCGCAAGGCGAGTGGCTGTTCGGTTGTGACATCTGCTTGGAAGTGTGTCCATTCACCAAACGCAGCGAGCGAGTCGACGTGCTTGGCCTGCATCGCCCCAAGGAACTGCAGCCGCACCGCGTCGTGCAAACATGGACGCTAGTCGACGTGTTGAGCATGGATGAGGCCCGCTACGAGGCGGAGTTTGTCGGCACGGCGATGCGGCGGGCAACTCGTTCCGGCATGCGTCGCAACGCCGCCATCGTGCTCGGCAATCGCGGCGACGACGCGGCGCTGCCGGCACTCACCACCGCTCTGCGCGATCCCGATCCGATCGTGCGCGGTCACGCGGCCTGGGCGATCGGCCGCATCGACCCCCGACATCCCGATCTTGCCAACGCGCGCACGCACGAGGTCGATGAACGTGTGCAAGACGAAATCGACGCGGCGATCACTTCGCGCTGAGCAATCCCTGCAGTTGTTCAAGCACGGGGCCGACAACCTTCTGCACGTCAGGGTTGCTGCGCAGCTTGCCGATCTGATCCATCGCCGCTTTGACCAACCCGTCACCGGCGCCACCGAGGCTCGACGTCCACTTGGCGATGCCGCCATCGCCAACCTGGCTCTTCAGCGACGTGACGAGCGCCGCCAACTGCACCTTGGCCTGCTCGGCCGTCGCCCCATCCGCGATGCCGCCGAGCGACTTACTAAGGTCGCTGAACATCGTCTTGGCCTGCTCGAAGGAGCCGAGTTTCTTGGCGGCATCGCTCGCTTGGCCGAGCCAGCCCTTGGCCTCAGCAGCAGCGGCGATGGCTTGGTCACCGCACGCGGCCAACAGCAAGCAAGAAGTCAGGAAGACCCCTGTAGGAATTCGCATAGGAAAGGCTTGGTTACTGTTCTCTCTGCAACAAGCAAGGGCCGGATCGCTACTCCGCTGTCTAACCCTGCCGTTCCCTCTCACTGTCTCTGATGAAGCCCCCACTGATGCACCACTCGTTCGTAACCGCCTTCGTCTGCATCACGCTAGCTACATCCGCCCCAGCCCAGCTCGACCGCTACGAACTCGGCCTGCGGCTGCGCGCTTTCGAGACGCGACTCGCTACCAGCACCGACAAGGAACGCATCGCGGCTTCGTTGCGCGAACTCGATCGCGCCGTGCAAGCCTTCTTCCGCCTCGATCTGCAAGCGGTTGCGCGCGCGATCGACGCGGCCGACCGACGCCTGCTGCCAGCACCGCCCGACGCCGAGACGACGTTCGCACGCAGCCTGCAGCTGGCAATGTCGGCGCGGCTAGTCAACCCGCACGCGGGCTCGGTCGGATTCACGCTGCGCGCGGCGTTCGCAACCGAGGCGACGTGCCCCGAAGGCCTGGTGCTCGACGTCGCGCTCGATGGCTCCGCGGCGCCATTGGTCAGTGCTCCCGTGCGCGCCCTGCCGTTCATCGGCGAACTGCCGCTGCGCGACGCCGCCGTCGGCGATCGTGTGCTGATGTGGACACTGCGGGTCGGCGACCGCGTGCTGCAGCAGCGAAGCCAGGGTTTGTCACTGGCGAACGATCTGGCGTCGCGACTCGACGAGTTGGCAGGATTGACGGAAGAGAAGCCCGCGAACGACAGCCTCGAAGCCGCCACCGCACCGATGCTCGCGCACATGCTGAGCGCCATGATGAAGCCGCGGCCGGAGGAGACGGTGTTGCCCGGTAGCCGCTTGCTCGCCGACGCCGAAGCAATGCTGGCAGCAAGCGCCAAGGGCGAGATGTTCTTCGGGCCGCAGCGCCCCGGCGAACACTGGCTGCGGGTGCCGTTGCGCCGCAGCTCTGTCGCCGTGCGCCTATTGGTGCCGCCCGACACCAATGCCAACGCGAAGCGCCCGCTGGTCATCGCGATGCACGGCGCCGGCGGTTCCGAGAACATGTTCTTCGACAGCTACGGTGCGGGAGCGATCGTCGAACTGTGCCAAGCGCGCGGCTGGTATCTGGTCGCTCCGCGCAGCGAGCTGTTCGGGAACTACGACGCGCCACAGCTGATCGATGCGCTTGCTGCGCGCTGGCCGATCGATCCAGAGCGGGTGTTGCTAGTTGGCCACTCGATGGGAGCTGGACAGGCGGCAGCCACCGCGGCGCGCGCGCCTTCGCGCTTCACCGCCGTGGCGATGCTCGGCGGCGGCGGCAGCATCGGCAAGGGGATTGGCCTGCAAGGGCGACCGTTCTTCGTCGGTGCTGGCGAACGCGACTTTGGCCGCAGCGGTGCGCTCGCGCTGCAGAAGGCACTCGTCAAGGTCGGGGCCAAGGCGACGTGGCACGAGTACACCGACGTCGAACACCTCGCCATCGTGCAGTTCGCGCTGCCGGACGTGTTCGCGTTCTTCGAACAGGCTCTGCCGCCGAAAGCACCCGTGTCGAAGTGACGCGCGGAGAATGCGACCGTCGCACCAACAAGACTGCCATCGCTAGCGCCCATGCAATGGCCCCTGTGCGCACCATGCACGGAGTTCAAACACTGACGGCAGTCTGATTCCTTGGACCAGCGCCCACCGTCACGTCGCGGCGGCGCGTCACCGGCCTGAGGTTTCCCCGACGATGCCAAGGCCGCTTGGCGGACAACCAACGCAACCGGCGTTACTTGGCAAGTCTGTTGCTCTTCAGTGGCGTGACCAACGCACCGCACAACACGACTGTCCCGACGACGAGCAACACCGAGTTCTACACCGAGGCCAAGTGGTGCGAAGCCTGCAACGGCTACGTGCGGTTCCTGATGAGTGTGAACCACAGCTACTGTGTGACCTGCGGCGGCCGCGTCCGCCTGTTCAACCGCGATGACGGCTCCAAGTTCGGTGAGACCGTGCAGCGCCACAAGTGGCAAGCCTCGTGAACCCCGCCTGCTCCAGAAGCTGAACCCCGCCTGCCCCCCCTGCTGATCCGACAACTCTCCCGCTCGACGTAACCCTGATCCCCGCAAGCGGCCTGCCAGTCACCCCTGGCAGGTCGCTTGCGTTCTTTGTGGCGTCTCCGCATCCTGGCGGCCTTCCCCCTCCGTTTCGCAAGAGGACGCGGCCGTGCAGCTGCCAGAATTTCACAACGAACCGTTCACCGATTTCACGCAGCCCCAAAACCAACAAGCCTTTCAACAGGCGCTGACGAAAGTGCAGAAGGAAGTGCTCGGCCGCACCTGGCCGTGCTGGATCAACGGCGAAGAAGTGCGCGGCAAAGCGACGTTCGACGTCTTCGATCCCGGCGAGGTCACGCGCAAGATCGGCACGTTCCAAAAGTTGTCGGCCAACGAAGCGACGCTCGCCGTCGAAAAAGCACACGCGGCGTTCCCGGCGTGGGCGGCGACCACCGCCAACCACCGCGTGAACATTTTCATGCTGGCGGCGCAGAAGCTGCGCGAACGCAAGCACGAGTTCTCGGCACTGCTCTGCTTTGAAGTTGGCAAGTCGTGGGCCGAAGCCGATGCCGACACCGCCGAAGCCATCGACTTCCTCGAGTACTACGCCGGCCAGATGCTGCGCATGGCGGAGCCACAGCCGGTGACGCCGGTGCGCGGCGAGAAGAACCAGATGATCTACATCCCGCTCGGCGTGGGCGTGATCATCCCGCCGTGGAACTTCCCGCTGGCGATCATGGCGGGCATGGCGTCGGCAGCGCTGCTTGCGGGCAACACGGTCGTCGTCAAACCCGCGAGCCAGTCGCCGACGATCGCGGCGATGTGGGTGCAGCTGATGTACGAATGCGGCCTGCCCAAGAACGTGCTGCACTTCATCACCGGCCCTGGCAGTGAGATCGGCGGCGCCTGCGTGCAGCACAAGCTGACGCGCTTCATCTCGTTCACCGGCAGCCGCGACGTTGGCTTGTGGATCTTCGAGCAGTCATCGAAGACGCAGCCAGGCCAGATCTGGATGAAGCGCCTAGTCGCCGAAATGGGCGGCAAGGACAGCATCTTGGTCGACAAGGAATGCGACCTCGAGAAGGCTGTCGACGCCGTCGTCGCGTCGGCGTTTGGCTACCAGGGGCAGAAGTGCTCCGCGTGCAGCCGCGCGATCGTGCACCAAGATGTCTACGACGAATTCCTGCGGCGCATTGTGCCGAAGGTCGAAGCGATCAAGATGGGCCACCCTAGCGAGCGCACCAACGCCTTCGGCCCGATGGTCGATGGCACCGCCAAGAAGAAGACCCTCGAGTACATCGCAACCGGCAAGAAGGAGAGTCGCTTGCTGGTCGGCGGCGGCGAGGGCCCCAAGACCGGCCACTTCGTGAAGCCGACGGTGTTCGCGGACGTGAAGCCCACCGCCACGATCGCGCTCGAGGAGATCTTCGGCCCGGTGCTCGCCATCATCAAAGTGAAGGACTTCGAGGAAGGCCTCGCGGTTGCCAACAACACCGAGTACGGCCTGACGGGATCCGTCTTCACCACCAACGAGCAGCACAAGACCGACGCGCGGCAGCGCTTCCACGTCGGCAACTTCTACATCAATCGCAAGTGCACCGGGGCCCTGGTCGGCGCGCACCCATTCGGTGGTTTCAACATGTCGGGCACGGACAGCAAGGCCGGCGGCCCGGACTACCTGATGCAATTCCTGCAGGCGAAGACGATCAGCGAGAAGATCGGCTGAGTCGCAGGGCTGGTTGCCCCGGCACCGGGCGGCGGCGCAGGATTTTTGAGATTGCGGTTAAGAATCCGTCAAGGCGGGGATTCCGCCAGCACGAGGTGCACCTGTGCTGGCGATTCCATCCCCTGACGTCCTCCTGAACTTGTTTGCGAGTGCCGGGCAACTGCTCGGCTTACTCGCCTTGGCGCTCGGCGGCGGTGCCTTCGTACGACAGCGTCATGCTGTTGGCGGAACGCCCCCCCGAATGGCCTCGCGGTGGCCGTTCCTGGTCACGCTAGGGCTCCTGCTCTCGGTGAGTTGCGCGTTCTTGCTGTACCACCTGCACGTGCAGGACCTGCACAACCAGCGGTTGCGGACCAACCTGGTCCGCAAGTCGACCGAGGCGCAGAAGGCAGTCGGCGATACGTCGCTCAAGACGCTGTCGTTCAGCGGCCAGAGCAAACACCCCCGCGGCGTCACCACGGACCTGCTGGCGGAATGGGTCGCCGCGAGCAAGCCCGTCAACCTGATCGACGTGCGCGAGCCAGAAGAAGTCGAGATGGGGCAGATTCCCGACACGTGGGAACGCCGCTACCCCGACCTGCAAGTAGACACGGACGGTCTCGTCGTGGCCGACAAGGAGACGGTGCTGCTGTGTGAATCGGGCAACCGCAGTTCAGAGCTCTGCGATTGGTTTTTCGAGCGCGGCATCACGACTCGCTTCATGGTCGGCGGCTACGAAAAGTGGGTTGCCGAATACCGGCCCATGACCGGGAATCGCGCCGATGGCACCGACATCCGCGCGACTCCGGACTACCCCCAGAAAGAAACGTTGCTCGATACGCCTCTGGTAATGGACCTGCTGGCGACGCAGGGTGCGGTGATCGTCGACGTGCGCTACCCAGAGGACTTCGCGCGCGAGCACTTGCCCGGCGCCATCAACGTGCCACTGCGCAAGATGCGCGCCCACGAAGTCGACGCCGCCTTGCGGGCGCTGCCAGCGCGACCAATTGTCGCCGCCTGCTACGACAAGCGCAGTTCGTTCTACGGCCTGTTGCTCGGCCTGCGGCTGCATCGCCTCGGCGCTGACTTTCGCGGGCGCTACACGGTGCCGCACGAGTTCGTCCCGCCAACGACGGAATCGGCATGGGTCGCGCAGTGGCGCGCCGATCGGGAAGGCGACACCCTGTTTGGGTTGGTTGGCCAAACCGTCGGTCGTCTCGTCACGTGGCTCGCCGACCGCAGCAGCCTCTTGCTGGCCATCGTCGTGTTGGTGTTGCTGCTGCGCGCGATGATGTTGCCGTTCTCGCTGTTTGCCGAACGCGACCAGTGGGCGCAACGCCAACTCGCACCGCGCCTCGCGGCACTGCGCACCGAGTGGACCAACGATCCGGCGGTGTGGCGTCGCGAGGCCATGCGTCAACTGCGCCGCCAAGGCGTCTCCCCGTTGCGCAACCTCGTCGGCGCGCTGGTGCAGATCGTCCTGTTCGCCGCGGCCTTCAGCGGCATCGACACGATCGCGGCAGCGCGACCAACCGCCGTGCTTTGGTTCGATCTCTCGACGGCGGATGCGATCTATGTGCTGCCAGTCCTGTTCGGCGTTTGCATGTTCGCCTTTGTGCGGCTGCAGCAGCAGAACAAGCGTCGCTGGGTGCTGCCGACGTTGTTCGTGGTGATCATGGTGGCACTGGTGTGGCAGAGCCGCGCCGCCGTGCTCATCTACTTGATGGTCAGCCTCGGCCTGATGGCGTTGCAGACGGTTGCACAACGGCGATGGCTCAGCCGCGGCGCGCAGCTGCCGCAGGCAGTGCCGCAAGCAGTGCCGACGCCGATGCACTTGCTGACCCTGGTGCAAGCGGCTGCTCACCTCGATCTCGGCAACAAGGCGGTGCGTCTCGGCCGCATGCTCGCAGCTGGGCTGCCGGTGCCAAATGGTTTCGTGGTGCCGCACGGAGTCCGGTGCGATGCACGCGCCCTGCAAGCGGCGTGTGCGCGGGCCGCGATCGTCAACGCGGCTGTGCGCAGTTCGGCCCAAGGGGAAGACAGCGCGACGAGCAGCATGGCCGGCATGTTCCGCACGGAACTCGATGTGCTGCCTGCGAACTTGCCCCATGCGATCGGCTTGGTGCGCAGCTCATACGGCGGCAGGCCAGGTGGCGTGGTCGTGCAAGCCTTCCGCCAGGCGCAGTACTCGGGCGTGCTGTTCACGGTCGATCCCGCGCATGCCGGTCGCATGCTGGTTGAGTTGGTGGCGGGCGGTTGCGATGCACTGGTCAGTGGCCGCGCGACACCGAAGTCATTCCGCTTCGGGCGCATCACCGGCACGCTGTGTGGCGACGAAGCACCACCGCTGCCGCTCGAGCAATTGATCGCGTTGGCGCGTCGCGTTGAGACCCTGTTCGGCGCCGCACAGGACATCGAGTGGGTGCATGCCGATGGCCACTTCCAGTTGGTGCAAGCACGCGACATCACCGTCCTGCGCGGACAACAGGATGTCGCCGGCGCCATCGAAGCCGAACGCGCACGCCTGCTGCAGCAGTTCGCCAATGAGCCCGCCGAATGCATCGTGCTTGAGCAGACCGAGATCACCGAACTGCTGCCGGCGCCAACCACGTACAGCTTGGCGCTGTTCCAATCGCTGTGGGAAGCCGGCGGCAGCGTCGATCGTGCCTGCCGCGCCAACGCCTTCCCGTACGACGTCGCCGTCGACAGCGCACCGCTGGTGCAGACCGCGTTTGGTCGCTGCTTTGTCAATGTTCGCCAACGGCGAGAACGCAGCCAGAAGGCGCTGTCTGCAGTCGCCAGCTTCCGCATGGCCGCGTCCGCCCAAAGTCTTGAAGACGCTTGGCGAACTGGACAACCGGCCCGTCGGCAGCGCGTGACGCACTTGGCGGCAATCGACCCGGCGCGCCTGGGTGACGCCGACCTGTTGCAGTTGTGTGAGGACGTCCGCGCGCACTTCGTCGGTAGCACCTACGTCGAAGCCGAGATGGTCAACCTAGCGGCTGGGTTCTTTGTCGATGCCGCCCGCCGGCGCGCCGAACGGGCCGGGCTCGATGCGGCTGCCTTGTTGCGCGATCCGGATGGCAACGTGACGAGCCGAGCCTTTGCGCAACTGACGGGTCCCCGCAACTCCGCCGCCAAGCTGGCGGCGTTCCTCGCTGACTTTGGCCACCGCGCCCCCCATGACTTGGAGTTGGCCGAGGCTCGCTACGAAGAGGACACGCCAAAGGTGCTCGCGATGATGGCTCGGAGCAGCGCCGCAATGACGGGCGAGGCCCCGTCGACGACGACAACGACAACGACAACGACAACGACGACACAGGGGCGAGTGCTGACGACGGCGTTGACGCGCGCACGCCGCTGCCAAGCGTTGAAGGAAGAAGCCAAGCACGAAGCCATGCGCGAGTTGTCCTTGCTGCGCAGCCTGCTCCTCCACGTCGGCGCCCGCTTCGGCCTAGGTCTCGCCGTGTTCGAGCTGTTGCCCGATGAAGTTCGTCGACTGCACGAGCCTGCCATGCACCGCGAGGCACTCGCGATCGCCACCCAACGCGAAGCACTACGGCAGGCGCTGCTCCCCGTGCAACTGCCGACGCAGTTGTCGCTTGCCTGCATGGAATCGCTGGGGAAATCGCCGAGCCCAATCGAGGCTCTCACAGGTGCGATGCACGGCACGTGTGTCGCCGGCAATCGTGAAGTGGTCGGCCCGGTGCGCGTACTCACCTCGCCAGAACAACTCAGCGAACTGGTGCGCGGTGAGATTCTGGTAGCGCGCTGCACGGATCCGTGCTGGCTGTCAGCGTTCCCGGTAGCAAGCGGATTGATCACCGAAATCGGCGGCTGGTTGTCACATGCGGCGATTCAAGCGCGTGAACACAACCTAGCCACCGTAGTCGGCGTCGTCGATGCGACGCGTCGCCTGACCACCGGCGATGTCGTCTGCCTGCGGCGCAACGGCGTCGTCGAACTCGTTCCCGAACGGCGGCGCCCACGCCAACCAGTCGACCTGACGGGCGAGCTGCGCCTGGGCGACTGGCAGCATCCGGTGCGTATTCGCAACGTCAGTGCGCAAGGAGCCCAGATTGAGATCGACAACCCGAGTGCGCTGCCCACCGCCGCCTTCGAACTGCATGTCGGGGCCGAAGTGCGCAGGGCCTCGGTGGCATGGCGCAACTGCACACGCGCTGGTGTGAAGTTCGCCACGGCCAGTCCGCTGGCGCTCGTGTCGTCACCGGAAATCGATCGTCCGGCCCGTGAAGTGCTCAGCGCGAGGTCCGCCATCGGCCGATAGGCGGCCCATGCTCCGAACCTCACTTGGCGCCGCCATTGCGCTGTTGGTCGCGGTCCCGACCATCGCCCAGTCACCTACTCGCATATCGCTCGGCATCTACTCGTTCAAAAAGCCGACCGAAGTCTGGAAGCAGTTCCAACCGGTGACCGTCGAGCTCTCCAGGTTGCTCACCGCGCAACTTGGCGCCGAAGCGATCGTCGAGCTGCAGGTCACCAAGACCTATGAAGAGTCCCTTGAGCAATTCGTCACGGGCAAAGTCGACATCGTGCGATTCGGACCGTCGTCGTACGTACTTGCCAAGCGGCGCAATCCGCAGATCGAGCTGCTCGCGGCCGAACGCGAAGACTCCAACGGGGTCGGTCTGATCGTGGTACGCGCCGACAGCCCCATCAAGCAACTCAGTGACTTGATCGGCAAGCGCTTCGCGTTTGGCGACAGCCAGTCGACGATCGGCCGCTACCTGTCGCAGGCCGAATTGGCGCAGGCTGGCGTGTTCGCCCACAACCTGACGTCGCACGCGTTCCTCGATCGCCACGACGTGGTCTTCAAGTCGGTCGAGATCGGCGACCATGATGCCGGCGCCGTGCACAAGGACACGTTCACCGAACTCAACGACAAGGCGACGCACAAGCTGCGGGTGCTGCATCCGTTCAACAACGCGCCGAAGCCTTGGTTAGCCCGCGCTGGGCTCGATCCGAAGATCACGACGGCACTGACGGCGAGCCTGATGAAGCTCGACAATGCCGCAGCGCTGAAGGCCCTCAAGGTGCCCGGATTCGCGACCACCCGCGACGGCGACTACGACTTCGTGCGCCAAGGCATGGAGAAGGCCGAGAAGTTTGGGCCAGAGGCCAAGCCCGAGCCGATGCCGGCGAAGGAACCTGCACCCGCACCGACGCCGTTCAAGGGATGAGACGGTGAGCTCGACGGCAGCGATGGGCAGGCTGGCGTGGCGGAGCACTCTCGGCGTACGCATCGTCGCGATCCTGCTGGCGGTGTCGTGTACTTCGGGTGCGATCGGTGGCTGGATCGACTACCGCGATGCGCGTGCCAACATCCCCACGGCCCTGCACGAAAAGGGCACCGCGCTGGCGAAGAACGGCGCCAGCGCTTGCCCTGACAAGGTCGTTCCTCCAGGGGACCTACCCGCGCTCGAGGACCAAGTCGAAGACCTCGTGCGCAGCGACAAGGAAGTCGTTTTTGCCATCGTCGTGAGGGCAGACGGCAGACCGCTGGCCGCGTTCCCACGCGGTTCCTCGCCCATCCAGAACGCAACGACGTACCTAAGCAGGGAACCCATCCTGGTCGAGGCCGGCGGCGAACAGCTCGGCACGTTCTACGTCGGACTGACCACCACCGTGCGGCAGGCAGAACTGCGGGAACGCACGGTCCGCATGATCTTTCATTCCAGCCTCGGCTTCCTCATCGTCGGTGCGGTGCTGTGGTTCGCTTTGCGCGCACTCGTCGTCACACCACTTCGCCGACTCGACGCCCAGGCCCAACGCCTTGGCAGCGGCGATCTAGAAGCGCCACTGCCGCACTTTGGCAGCACCGAACTCGGACGCCTGGGTCGCACGCTCGACGAAATGCGCGTCAACCTGCGCAACAGCCATGCATCCCTTGCCGCGCAGAATCGGCAACTGCTCGAACTCGATCGCTTGAAGAGCCAGTTCCTCGCCAACGTCAGCCACGAGATGCGGACGCCACTGACCAGCATTCTCGGCGAAGCGGAACTGTTGGCGGAACAGGACGCGGACAACGGTGACGAACGACCATCCGCGACGGCCATCCAACGCAATGGCACGCATCTGTTGGCACTCGTGGATCAACTGCTCGACCTCGCGAAACTCGAATCGAACACGCTGCTCATCGAGAAGCGACCGTGCCAACCGGCCGAGATCATCGCGACGACCTGCTCTCGCTTCGCCGAAGCCGCCACGGCGAAGGGGATCATGTTGCGCGTCAACGCGGTGTCGTTGGCCGCGATGACGATGCGCACCGACCCGTCGCGGCTGCGACAGATGGTCAGCTACATCGTCGACAACGCGATCAAGTTCACCAGCAGGGGCAGTGTCGCAGTGACTGCGCAGCTGTCGACGGATGCGGGCGGCCAGCGCTTGTTGATCACGGTGACGGACACTGGCATCGGCATCGCGCCATCCTTCCTCGAAGGCGGCATTGGTGCATTCCGCCAGGAGGACGGATCGTTGACACGCCAACAAGGCGGCTCGGGTCTTGGTCTCTACATGACCCAGGAAATCGCGCGCAGCCTGGGCGGCGAGCTGACGATCGCGAGCAACGTGGGCCGCGGCACCCGCATCGACATCCAGATCCCGGTCGACAAGGTCATCACCGCCGCGCCGACCTTGCCCGCCGCTGCCCGCGGGCGCGGCCGCGTGCTGGTCGTCGACGACGCCCGCGACAACCAACACCTGCTGAAGGCGATGATCACCAAGCTCGGGCACGAAGTCGAGTTGGCGGACAACGGGCGCATCGCCATCGACCGCATGGTCGCGAGTCGCGATGGCCAGCCCTTCGATCTGGTGATCATGGACTTGCAAATGCCCGAGCTCGACGGCATCAGTGCGATCCGCGAACTGCGCGCGCTGGGCTTCGACGTGCCGATCGTGTCGTTGACGGCGCACGCCTTGGCGGACGATCGCGAACGCTGCTTGGCGGCGGGTGCTTCGGGCTATGAGACGAAGCCCATCTCGCGCCAGCGACTCAACGAAGTCGTTGCCACGCACCTGCGACCGCAGCCCACGCAGGCAAACGCGGCGCGGTAGTGCGCGAGCGCGAGCGGATTGTCCCAAGATCGGACGGCGCCAAACCACCGATGCGAACGGCGCGCACCATCGCGACCTAAGGGAACTCCCTAGGGGGCATCAAGATCGCAGGCGGGTTGCTCGATGGGGTTCTTCACACCTTGGATCTGCAACCCCGGCAGCGGCCGGACGGAAGGAAGGAACGATGACTCTGTTCGCTACTTCGCGTGGCGTCGCCACGCTGTTCACCATCGCGCTGCTGACGACTTGCCTTGAGGCGCAGAGCTTGCGGGTAACGCCGGGCGCCGGGCTGCAAGTGGGCGACAACGCGACCATCACCTACAGCGACGCCAGCCGAGCCGGGCAGACGATCGTGGTCACGGTGAGTGGCGGCTTCCCGGTCACCACGACCCACGAGGTGTTCATCGTGCTGGGCGCGGATGGCAAGGGCACGGGAACGTGGACGGTGGTCGGTGGCTGGCGGGGCGCGGCATTCAACGCCCCGGGCGCTGCCCAAGTCTCAGTGATGATCAGTTAGTCAGGTCGCGCAGTAACCGTTCGATACAGACTGCACGGTTTGCGATCGCATCGTCGCCCGACAACGGCGCGCCCAGGATCGCGGTGATACCGCTGCGAACCAAGTCCCCGAGGTGCCGCAGGGCCAGAAGCCGCTCGCCCTCGGGAAGAGCAGCGTTCACCGCAACAGCCACGGACTCGACGAGCGTCAGGTCCACCGCCCCCGGAGGCGAACTTGCACCCCTGCGAATGAGCTCAGCAAGCTCGGCGCGCAGCTCTGCCGCGGCGCGCGCCACCGGTGCCAGCGACTCGGTGCTGGCCAAGCTGGCCAAGACATCCACGCCGTGACCGCAATGCTCCGCCAAAAAATGGATGGCGTCCAACTGAGCTGCATCACCACGCCAAGACTGAGTAGCTTGCGCCACCGCATCGACGAAGTTCGTCGTCTCCAGCGAACTGCGTCGCTCTGGCCAGATCACGCGAGCCCCGACCCAGCCGATCGTCACCGTCATCAACATCGCCGCCGCCAACAAGACCAGCTTGTGGCGCCAGGTTCGCCGCCGTGCCATCACGACGAGGGAACGTGACCCCGTCGCTCGCGCGACCAGCGCTTCCACCACACTCGGTGGCAGTGCTTGCGTCGACGCCGCTTCCGTCGACGCCAAGGCGTCCAGCTCCGCCTCCGCCGCCGCCATGTCCGCAGCACTCGGCGTGTCGGCGTCCACCACTTCGGACCACAGGCGTTGTTCTCGAGTGTTCAGTTCGGGCGTGTCCATTCGCAATTCAGCTCCCCATCTCAAAGTGTGCAGGCAAATCCGGTTGGTCGTCGCTCTTGCCGTAGCCAAGAACGCGCAACTTCTGGCGCAGTCGTTCGAGTCCCTTGTTACGAGACACGTAGATCGAGTTCGCCGAGGTGCCTAATCGTTTGGCAAGTTCGGCCGCGGGCGCGGCACCGCCAGCTCGCAAGTCCGCCAAGAGAACTTCGCGCTGCAGGCCCGGCAACTTCTGCAAGCACGCATGGGCGTCGGCCAGCAGGCGTTGACGGCCGGTCGTCGCCGAGGCCGCCGCGCCTGGGGCGTGCCAACCATCGAGGTCCGGACGCAGCTCGTGGCCCCGGCGCGCGCGGGCTCCCAGCATCTTGAGCGCGCAGTTGGTCGCGATCACCGAGACCCACGCCCGCAAAGAACCACGGCCGGCGTCGTAGCTGGCGGCAGACTGCCAAACGCGGATCGCTGTGAGAGCCATCGCTTCATCGAGTTCTGAGTCGTCTAGCACCTTGCTGAACTTCCTTCGTAACCGTTCACGCACCACGCCGCCGTAGTCTTCGAGCAACTGACGAAGACCCTGCGGATCGCCCTCTACAAACAGTGCCGCCGTGACCGCGTCACGGTCGACCCGCGAGCCCAGACCCTGTTTGTCGATGAAAGGCGTCACCAGGAGTATCCCCCCACCTTAACCAGATTCCGTCTGGCAGGTAGTGGACGCACCACGGCAAGCCGGGGGCCGCGGCCAAACTTCGGTGACGCCGAACGGAACTGCCGCGAACTTGCTGCCGACAAGCAAGGTCGCGCGACCATCGCCTATGGGCGTAACGAGGTACTGGAGACCGTCGCATGCCATCGCTGATCAAGAATGCCATTGCCCGCGCTCGCTTCCACAAGCAACCGGTCGCGGTCCGCTTCGCGTTTGCGGACCACATCGATTTCCTCAACGCCACCCACTGGGACGCCGTCACTGCGCACCGCGGACTGTTGATGGGGCGCACCTACTTGCGAGAACTCGCGCAGGCGCGCCCGGCCAACCTGGCGCTGCGTTTCGCCCCGTTCTCAGGGAAGGAATGACCCGCCGCCGTGGTTGCCGCTGGCATGCAGCAACCCGATGATGTCGCGATGCGTCTCGTCTTGCCGTGCCTCGTCCGCTCGCTTGGTAACGGCGCGCGCTGGCCAGAACAGGTGCGCTGATCGTGGATCGTCGGCTCTTCGCAACCGAACACCGGCGCTTGCTCCAGCTCGAACGCGACGCCGAGATCGCGGAGGCTGAGCGCCTGTTGCACGCCCGCAGCGATGCCGAACTGCAGGCGCGCGGCACCACGCTGCTGCGCCTCGAAGTCGTTGACCTCGAACCTGGCTTCGGCGGCCGCTTGCACGCGATCCTGCGCCCGAGCCGCAGTGACGGCCTGCCTTCGCATCGCTTCGGCCCCGGCGACGTCGTCGCCATTCGCCAAAACCGCGACGACAAGCCGCTGTGCACCGGCGTCTTCGTGCGGGCGCGCAGCGACCAACTGACCGTGGCCCTCGACGACGAAGACGTGGACCTGCCGCCGCTCGTTCGCCTCGACCAGATGGTCACCGACGTCACCTTCCGCCGCCTCGACAGTGCGCTGCGCGAACTGTCGCGCGACAAGAAGGGCGATGAGGCCCGCTTCGTCGACGTCATGTTTGGCGAACGCGATCCCGCGTTTGCGCCACGGCCACACGTCGAATCCATTGCGTGGCTGGACGACAGCTTGGACGCTTCCCAACGCGATGCCGTCGCCTTGGCCTTGCGCGCCGAGCACATCGCGTTGATCCACGGCCCTCCCGGCACCGGCAAGACGACCGCCGTCGTCGAGTTGATTCGGCAAGCGGTCGCCAATGGCGAACGCATTCTGGCGTGCGCGCCTTCCAACGTGGCGGTCGACAACCTGGCCGAGCGACTGCTGCGCGCCGGCTTGCGCATCGTTCGCCTCGGACATCCAGCTCGCGTGCAAGCAGCGGTGCGCGATGTGGCGCTGGCCTCGCTGGTCGAGCAAGCGCCCGAACAAAAGATCCTGCGCGATGTGAAGCGCGAGGTCGATCAGGGCCTGCGCAAGGCGCATCGGGCGAAGTCGCGGCAGGATCGCTGGGCCGCTCGCAACGAAGTGCGCGCGCTGCGGGCCGAGCTGCGACAACTCGAGCACGCCATCACCAGGGGGCTCGTCGACGGGGCTCAGGTCGTGCTGGCAACGACCACCGGTGCGGCGAGTGACCTGCTCAATGAACGGCCGTTCGATCGCGTCGTCATCGACGAAGCCGCCCAGGCCCTTGAAGCCGGCTGCTGGATTGCCTTGCAGCGCGCCCAGCGCGCCGTGCTCGCTGGCGACCATCGCCAACTGCCGCCGACCATTCAATCGGAGGAAGCAGCGCGCGGTGGCTTGGCGCACACGCTGTTCGAACGCCTGATCGAATCGACGCACGGGGCCACGCTGTCGCGCATGCTGTCCGTGCAGTACCGCATGCACGAACGCATCATGGGTTGGTCGTGCGCTCGGCTCTACGACGGCAAGTTGTCGGCGGCGGCGGCCGTGCGCACCCACCTGCTGACCGACTTGCCCGACGTGATCACCAACGAATGGACCAGCGAACCGCTGTGCTTCGTCGACACGGCCGGCTGCGGTCACGACGAGAGCCAAGGCAATGACGAGGGCAGCAAGAGCAACGCCGGCGAAGCCGAGCTGGTGGTGCGCATCGTGCTCGCGCTGCGCGAAGCGAATGTGCCCGCCAACGCCATCGCCGTGATCACGCCCTACAACGCCCAAGTGCAACTGCTGCGCACGCGCCTCGGTGGTGAAGTCGATCTCGAAATCGGCACCGTCGACGGCTTGCAGGGACGTGAGAAGGAAGCGGTGATCGTGTCGTTGGTGCGCAGCAACGAGAACGGCGAGGTCGGCTTCCTCGCCGAGCTACGCCGCCTGAACGTGGCCCTCACCCGCGCGCGCCGCCATCTCACCGTCATCGGCGACAGCGCCACGCTCGCGCACGACAAGGACCTGTGCGGCCTGGTCGAGCACATGCAGCAGCACGCCCACTATCGCAGCGCGTTCGAGCTGACCTGAGGTCGTGCCTATAGGTTCTTGAGCCGCTGCTGCACATCGGTCGCGATGTGGCGGTAGCCCTCTTGGCTGCCGCAGTCGCGCAGCAGGCTGACAAAGTCGGCGCGGCTGTCGATACCCAGCGTGTCGACGGCGGCACCGCGGCGCGGGCGATCAGAACAGTCGGACTTCGGCGCCACGGCTGGTCGCGATGCCACTCGCCACGCTGCTGTCCCACACAAACCACTGCGAGTAGAGCGTGAGGCCGGCTAGCCCAGGCACGTTCGGAACGTCGACCTTCAGCGTGCCATAGCCAGCCCCTGCCACACCGGGATTGCCAGCCAGAGCGATCGGCACCAGCACTTCCCCACCATTGAGCGCGACGTTGACGTTGACCCCGGCCAACACCACAGCCGCAGGTGCTTGCGCCAACACGAAGGTCGCCAGTGCCCCACCACGCGCGTTGCTGACACCGAGCTTGAAGTCCTGGTTACCGAGGTTGGCAGGCACTTCCGCCATCGACAGCGGAATGCGGGCGCCGGTGCCCGCCGAGCCTGGGCCATACAACGCACCACCTTCAGGCAGGATTTGGCTGCGCAGCGTCGGGCGAGTGAACGGCCCGGTGCCTTGCACGACGCGCGGATCGGTCAAGCCGTTGGTCAGGAAGTTGATCAGATCATTGGCCTGCATCGGACCGACTTGCAGCGGCAGCAGCAGCGGATCCTTGTTCGGCTGGTTGGGCCCTCCACCGTTGAGATAGAAGCCGAACACCTGCTGCAGGTTGGTGAACTGGCCGTTGTGCATGAAGCTCGTGCGCAACCCGACGTTGCGCAGGCTCGGCACCTTGAACTTGCCGCCGTCGGCGACATTGCCCGTCACGCCTTGACGACCGTTGTCGAAGGCGATCGGTTGCAACCCGAGGTTGCGGAATTGGCGATCGCTGAACAGGCCAGGGGTGTGGCAGAGGTTGCAGCGGCCAGGACCATTGAAGGTGTTGAGGCCGCCAATCTGCTGCGGGGTCAGGGCGCCAGGGTTGCCGCCGATGAACGCGTCGTACGGGGTCTGGTTGGGCACCAAGGTGCGTTCGTAGGTCGCGATCGCAAAGGCGATGCGCTGGGCAGTGATGCCAGGACTGCCGAACGCGGTCTGAAACAGCTGCGCATAGGTGACGCCCCCGGCGACGGCGTTCGCCATGTCGACCGGCAGGTTGGTGGCGAGCGCCATCGGCCGCACCGACGCCAACTTCGCCGTCGCGTGGGCGAACGTGCGGGTGTCGTGCGCCATTTCATCGCCAGCAAGCAACGGCCCGAGCGCCTGGTTCTCCAGCGCGCCATTGACCGGAATGACGGTCAGGTTGGTGTCCGGGTCGATGAAGTTGGTGCGTGCGCGACCATCCCAGAACAGCTCGGGGAACCACGCTGCCAACAGAAACGACGGTGACGCCCGCTTGGTCACCTGGCGCGCCAGCCCGAATTCGGTGTCCGGGGTGTAGAGGTTGGCGGCATTGCTGCGAATGAGACCGGGCGAGCCAAAGCTGTCGTCGGGCGAGGGAATGATGCCGTCATTGCCTGGGTGCGGGGCCCGGCGCAGGTCACCGCCGCCGCTGCCAAACTGGTGGCAGGTGCCACAGGCCACGCGGTTGTTCGACGACATCTGCTCTTCCCAGAACAGCAGCTTGCCGAGGATGGCCTTCTGCGGCGTGATCGGGTTCTGCGGCGGCACGGGCTGCACGGGCAGCCCCTGGGCAGCGAGGGAAACAGAGAACGCGAGGAACGCGAGGTTGCGCATGGGAGTCGTAGGGTGGGGTCGGGACCGGAGCAGGCGTCGCCGGTGTGACAGGCGTGTCACGGCAACGTCGCGCAGGCGTCTCGCCACACGCAAGCCTAAGGAAATTCTTTGCTACCATCCCACCCCATGGCTCGAACTGGGATTGCCGTCGTCCTCGTCTGCTTGTGCGCGATGGCATGGTTCTTCTGGCCGGCCGACGCCGCCCCGCTCGGATCCTTGCCCAGCAGCCAACCAACACCAGCCGACAGCGCGTTGTCGGCGTCGAGAGAGGAACCACCTGCGACGGCGGCGGCGCGGGAGACGGCACAAGATGGCGCCTGGTGGTCGGAGAGCCTGACCACCCCTGACGCCGCCGCCCTCGCGGCCGACGAATCCGACAGCCGGGCCGGGGTGTTGCGCGGCCGCCTCACCGTTCGCCAACAACCATGGCTGCATCCCGCCGGCATCGAGCTGCGACTGACGCGCAGCTGGCTCGACAGTGTGGTGCCGGTCGAGACCACACCTGGAACCCGCGCGCCGCTGCAAACGGAGCCGCGCACTACCACCGACGAACAGGGCTACTTCAGCTTTCGTTTGGTGCCGCCGGCGAGCGAAGTCTTCTTCTTGATCGGTCACCGCACGCAGTGGCAGGACTTCGTGAAGGTGCCGAAACTGCCGCGCGCTGGGGAAACGTTGGATCTCGGCTGTGTGTGGATCGATCAGCGCGGTGAAATCCAAGGCACCATCACCTTGCATGGTCGCCCCGTCGCCGGCGTCACCCTGCGCGCCGTCGACGACCCGCTGCTCGATGGCCAGAGTGGGTTCGAAGGGTTGCAGGCCGCGCGCACGGCGGGACTCGAGCTCTTTCGAGTCCCCGGCAGCACACGCGACGGGCCGATTCCGGACTGGGTCGTGCGGCGCGATCGCTTCTTGCCGTTCCCGACGACGATGACGGATGCCGAAGGCAAGTTCGTGCTGCGCGGCGTGCGTCCAGGTAACCAGGACCTGTTCGCTGTGAAGTCCGCCACCGGGGGCGAAGAAGTGTTCGGCCGAGCGACGGGCATCTTGGTCGCCGCTGGGCGCACCACCGTGATCGGCACCCTGGAGCTTCGTTACGGCAGCGTGCGCATCTTGCAGTTCGTCGATGAGGCCAAGCAACCCTGGGTCGGGGCGCACATCACCATGTTGTCGACGGTCCTAGGCTATGGCAGCAGGCCGATTCGAACGGACGCCGGTGGCCGCGTGCTCGTCGGGATCGCCGAGGGTGACACGGGCACCTTGCTGTTTGCGCCGCCGGAAGGCTCGCCATGGCAACAGGTGCCACACGATGCAGACCACGGCACGATCGTCGTTCCGCGCGCCAAAGAGATCGAGATCGCGCTCTTCGACGAGCGTGGTCGCCTGCTGCCGAACGGCAGGGTTCGCAGCTACGTGCAGTCGACCTCGTTTCGACCGGAAGAGAGGGCCCTGCCGAGTTCGATGCAGCCCGTGGAACGACAGCCGGGCAGGCACGTTGGCCTCGCGCCCTGCTGGCTCCTGGTGGTCGCTGCCGTTCCCGGCTTCGCGCCCGCGGTCGCGAGCACCAACCGGGAGTCGATGGAGATCACCTTGTTGCCGCTGCAACCGATGACGGTGCGTGCGCACGACTTGCAGGGTCAGCCCGTGGCCGACGCCGCCATCCGTGCGCATGTGCACGGCAACCCGGAATTGCGTTTCCTCGGGGCTTCGTGGGGCCTGCTCACCAACAGCCGTGTCTTCGTCGGCACCACCAACGCCGAAGGCGAATTGACGGTGCCGTGTTGGCCAACGTTCTTCTCGTTCGAAGGCACGCATCGCGACTTCGCGCCGAGCCCATCGCCGAAGGTAATGGCGACGCCGAATGGGCGCGTCGACTTGCTGATGCTCGGCGGCGCCGACATCCACGGCACGTTGACCATCGAGATGCGTCCCGCCCCCGCTGGCATGCGCGTGCGCGCCCAACTGCGACCACCGACCGGCCATCCGCTCGAGAGCACCGGCTTCCGCGACGAACGCTTCGCTGTGACCGGTGACGGCGGCACCTTCTCGCTGCGGCAACTGGTGGCGGGTTTCTGGGAACTCAGCCCCGAGCTGCCGCGCGTGCCGACGGCAACCGGTGCCAAGCGCAGCCCCGCAGACTTCAAGGCGATCGTGGTGCAACTCGACGAAGGCCAAGAACTGCATACGACGCTGGAGATCCAACAGGACCTGCTCGAACCAACCAACATCGAAGGCACGGTGACGGTGAATGGGGCGACGATCGGCAATGCCTTGGTGCGGGTGCGGTCGCTCGATTCGCCAGAGGTGAAGCGGCGAAACGAGCTACGCCGACAACCGCGTCGGGCTGGTCAACGCGAGCGGATCAGCGAGTTCGAGCCCGAACAGCAAGCCCGCTGGAGTCGCTGCGAGACGGATGTGTTCGGCAGCTTCCGCTTTCGCGACCTGCGCGCGGGTGCCGAGTACGAGCTGCGCGTCGACATGCCGCAGGGTGGACGACTGCAGTATCTCGGCCGCCGCGTGGTGCGCGCTGGGGCGGCGGCGCGACCGGAGCGCGTCGACTTCGCCCTGCATGCGGGTGATGTCAGGTTGGCCTGCTTGCGCGCGGGGCTGCCATTGCAGAACCGCATGATGCGGCTGCGCCAAATGCTGGCGGACGATGTCGAAGGCGCGCGCTTTGAGTTGCTGCTCGATGCCAACGGCCAGGCCTGGATCGAACAGTTGCCGACGGGCACCTGGACCATCGAACCCATGCATGGCGGTCGCTGCGAACCGGCGACCTTCGAGGTCACGGTCGGCGCTTCGATCTTGCCCGACGTCATCGTTCTCGACCGCTGAGGCAAACCCTCAACTGGCGCGCGAACGGTCACGACGCGGCTGCAACACGTCGTGGTAACCGCGCTGCGTGTCGACCGCCGACGCACGCCGATAACAACGCTGCGCCCGCGCGGTCCGGCCAAGCCGATTCCAGACGTCGCCGAGCGCGATCCAGGCGGGCACATCCCACGGATCCGTGCGCACGAGTCGCGTGAACGTCGCCCGCGCGGCGGCGTAGTCGCTGCACAAGTACTCACGCAGGCCGTCGGCAAAACGCGCCGTGCGTTGACGCGCCACCGCCGAATGCCGCCGACGCCATCGCGCCCACGCCAACGCCACGACGATCCACACCGCCTGCAACTGCAACAGCCCGGCCGGCCAGCGCAGGTGCCCAGCGTCCGCCGCATAGACAAAGCGCGCGAGCAGCCACCAATCGAGCAGCACCCACAGCAACACGGTGCCGCCCATGCCGACCCAGAAGCGGCCGCTGCGCAAGTAGAACCACGCGGCCGCTTGACCGGCCATGAAGGCGAGCAGGTTGGGCAAGAACAGCGCGGCGAACACGGCCAGAGCCTACGCCGTCTCCACCTTGCCGACCACTATGCGGCACCGCGCGGCCACGACGATTCGCAGCGCTGGCGGCCGAATGCGCGCGCTTCTCGCGAGCACCTGCTACCGTGTTTGCCCTCAATGCCGTTCCCTGGTCGTCTCTACCTGCTATTCACCCCACAACTCTGCCGCCGCGAGCCGTGGGGCACGCTCACGGCAGCGCTCGATGGCGGCGTCGACATGGTGCAGTGGCGCAGCAAAGTGGCCGACCGCGACGGCTTTGTGCGATGCCGCGACCTGTGTCGCAGCCGCGGCATCCCGCTCGTGGTCAACGATGACGTGATGCTGGCCGTGCGCGGGCGCGCCGACGGTGCGCACGTTGGCCAGAAGGATCTGCCGGCCGAAGCGGCGCGCAAGATCCTGGTCGAAGGTTGGCTCGGCGTCAGCACGCACGAGGTTGCGCAGATCAAGGCGGCAGCGTTGGCGGGCGCCAACTACGTCGGCTTCGGACCTTGCCATCCGACCAGCACGAAGGGCTATGAAGTCGGCAAGACGCCCGCCGAGATCGAAGCGGCGATCGAGGCGTGTGCGCACCACAAGCTGCCACTGTTCGCCATCGGCGGCATCGACAAGACCAACCTGCTCGCCTTGCGCGCCCTCGGCATCGACAGCATCGCCGTCTGCCGCGCGATCCTCGACAGCGACGATCCGCGCGCTGCGGCCGCCGAACTGCGCGCCTGTTTGTGAGGCGTCGGTGCTTGTGAAGCCGCGCGCCGCGGCTCAGACGATCAGCATCGCATCGCCGAACGAATAGAACCGATACCCGCGCGCGATCGCGTCGCGATAGACCGCGAGGATTTCCTCGCGACCAGCGAAGGCAGCGACCAGCATCAGCAACGTCGACTGCGGCAGGTGGAAGTTGGTCAGCAGCGCATCGACCACTTGCAACCTGCGACCTGGATACAAGAACAGCTGCGAGCAGCCCGTTCCCGCCACCACCCCACCACGTCCATCGGCGCACGTCTCCAAGGTCCGGCAACTGGTGGTGCCAACCGCGACCACGCGCCCACCACGCGCCTTCGTCGCCGCCAAAGCAGCCGCCGTCGCCGCCGGCAATTCATAGCGTTCGGCGTGCATGACATGCTGCTCGACCACTTCGGTGCGCAGCGGCGCGAACGTGCCTTCGCCGACGTGCAAGGTCACGTAAGCGATCTCGACCCCCATCGCCTGCACCCGCTGCAACAGCTCCGTCGTGAAGTGCAGCCCTGCAGTCGGCGCCGCGATCGCCCCCGGCTCGCGCGCAAACACGGTCTGGTAGCGAGCGCGGTCATAGGCAACGTCCTCGGCACCGTCGCGCGGGATGTACGGAGGCAAGGGAGCCCGGCCGCAACGTTCGAGCGCTGCCGCCACCGTTCCTGACGCAGCGGCGAGCGCCACGGTCCAGCGGCCTTGCCCCAGTGAGGCTCGCAACACGAGGGTGATCGCACCATCTTCCATGGGCACCCGATCGCCGACCTGCAACTTCTTGCTCGGCTTGACGAACGCTTCGCCGACCTCCCCATCGAGCCGCACCAAGAGGCATTCGACCGCACCGCCCGTTGCCCGGCGACCGCGCAGTCGCCACGGCAGCACGCGCGTGTCGTTGAGCACCAGCAGGTCGCCCGCCCGCAAGAACCGCGGCAGGTCGGCAACGTGCGCGTGCTCATCGCTGCGAGTGCGGCGATCGTGCACGTAGAGGCGCGCGCGATCGCGTGGCTCGACGGGCCGCGACGCCAGCAGGTGCGGTGGCAAGGAGAAGTCGAAGTCAGTGACCAACACGCGGCGTTGTCATACCCGCTGCATGGAGGCCGCAGCGCGCCGTTTCTCCCTGGTGCGGACCATTGCCGAGCCCGCTGCAGGCGGCCACCATGGCGGGCATGCGTCTTCCAGGTTTGCTCGTCGCGTCCTGCTTGTGGGCAGCCTGCGGTGGCGGTGGTAGCAGTTCGCCGATCGCTGGCGCCGACGTGCCACCCGAGCTGATCGCGTGCCGCGCCCGCGTCGACGATCCGTTCCGCTTCGCCGAGATCGCGGTACGCAACGCGCGCAACCTTGGCCTGCGCCGCGTCAGCGACCGCAGCGGCATCGAGCGCAGTGCGCGCGTGCATCAGGACGGCAACACCGTGGTCTTCGCACGCGAACGGCAGAACGGCGACCCGAACAGCCTCGAACTCTTCACGTCGACCCTCGATGGCTCGCGCGCCGAACTGCGGCTCACCCAGAACACCGTGCGCGACGACGATCCATGCTGGTCGCCAGATGGCCTGCGCATCCTGTTTGCGAGCGAACGTGCAGGCCAGCGGGGGTTGTGGTCGATGGCGGCGAACGGCGACGCGCCGACTCAGTTCGTGGTGACGCCGACGGCCAGCGCCGACAAGGCGCCGGATTGGAACGCCGCCAGCGACCGGGTGGTGTGGAGTCGGCGCGGCGCCGATGGTCGCTTCCAACTGTGGCTCGCCTCGGGAGCCGGCACGGGAGCCATGCAACTGACCGATGCGGGCATCACACTCGGCGCCGACAACGGCGATGAAGCGCCCGCCTTTGCGACCAACGGCCAGGACGTGGTGTTCGTGCGTCGCTATGCACCGACCCAGGCTGTGCTGTGCCTGTGCAACGTCGCCACCAGCGCTGTGACCGTGCTGCTGACGCCGAACGGCGACGTGGTGTCACCGCGCATCGCCGCGGCGCGCGACCGCGTGTTCTTCGGCTTGGCCGAACCCGTGGCTGGCCGCGCCACGCTGCGGCTGGCGACCATTCCGTTCGCTGGCGGCGCCCCCACGCTGGTGTGGCCAGATGAACGCTGGCGCCTCGAAGGCCTCGACTTGTTGCCGTCGCTGCCAGCCCCAGCAACCGGTGCCGCCCCGCAGAGGCTCGACGTCACCCGCGCGCAACTGCAGATTGCCACGGCCAGCAGCGCCAACGGCTCGCGCAGCCAGCTCGCCACCGCCGACGGCGACGAGTACATCGTCACCACCACCACCATCGCTGGTCGCGAGGTCGCCGGCATCAACGTCGTCTTCGACCTGCCCGTGACCACGGCCACCGATGTGCTGGAGTTGCAAGTGACCCTCGTTGCGCGCAGCACGCGCAGCGGCGGCGACTCACTGCTGCGTAGCTCGATCTACAACCCACTCGATGAACGCTTCGATACCGTCGTCGAGATCCCCGCGGCGACGTCGGCAACGACGCTCACCTTCGCGACCTCGAGTCTGCGGCACGTCACCAGCGAGAAGCAGCTGCGCGTCACCGTGATCGCCGACCTCGCGCCTGGACCTCGCGCCGACTTGCGCATCGACTTGGTCGAAGTCGTGATGATCGCGCGCCGGCCGTGATGCCGGTCCGTCGCGCGATCAGTGGTGCCAGCGGTTGAGATCGAGCAGCAAGCCGATGCCGCCACCGATCCACGCCCCGCGACCGCGATGGCCGTTGTGGCGGCCGATCGCCGCGCCGACGCCCGCACCGACCAACGTGCCCACGGGAAACGTCGTCTCCCGATGGCGCCGATGGCCGTAGTAGTAGCGAGGTTCGTAGTCGTAGTAATAGGGGGCCCCGTAGTAGGGATCCACGCGGTAGGGATCCACGCGATAGGCATCCACATCGCCGCCGTCCTGGTCGCGGCTCGGCACCTCGACCAACTGCGTGACCGTTCGATAGGTCACCGACGGCTGGCTGATCACCGGTGCGCCATCGACCACAGTTGGCGGCGAACGATCGGCATCCGCGCGCCGCGGCACGTCACGTTCCACCTCAACCGTCGGCGCGGCGCGCGCCGCCAGCGGCATGACCGGTGTGCACTCGACGAGCCGCGGCGCCGCACACGCGACACAGACAAACGTCCGAGACAGGAAGGTGCGCATGGTGTTCCTCAGCGGTTCCAACTGATGCGCATCACCCAATCCTGCGCGGTGTCGAACTTGCTCATCACGATCACCGGCAACGTCGACCCCGGCCCGATCAGCTTCACTTGTTGGTTGGTGTCATCGCCGATCGGATTCTTGCGGGCGTCCAAGAAGCTGACTTGCACGAGCACCTGGATGCCTTCGTCGTCGATGTTGCGGATCGGCACCATGACCTTCAGCTGGTTCGATCCTGGCACGCGCTCGACTCCGGCGCGGCCGACGCGCACGACGTCGAACAACTCGGCATCCGCGACGACGACATTACTCGTCATTTCGGCGTCGTCCTCGATCGCCTGCGCGGCATAGGGCGGCGCGCCCGCGCAAGAGGACAACACGAGAGCAAGCAGAAGGGGCAGCGAGAGAGTCTTGTTCATGGGATTCACTTCTTGGCCGGGCGCACTTCGGCAACGCCCGGCTCGATGCTGGCAGGGTCGGCGACGTCGATCAGACGGAAGGTGCAACTGGTCGCGGTGCCTTGCACGAAGGCCGCCTTGCCGAGCGAACGCCAATCAGGACTCGCGAGCGAGCCTTGGGTGCCGATCGAAAACGCGGCGTAGGCTTCGGCGACGCGGCGCGACATCGCCACTTCGACCAGCCAGCCTGGACCAGGCTCCGCGGGCCACTTGCGCACGACGACCGGCGGCACCAGCGCGAAGAACACCGTCTCGGCAACCGCGGCCTTGGCCATGTCAGCGAGTTGCACCGCGAACGCGTCGAGGCGATCGACCGGCGAGGCCGACGGCACGTCCAGGGCGATGGTCAGCGAACGATCGAGCACCTCAAGGTCGTGCACGAGATCGAGCACCTTGACGGCAACCTGCACCGAACCTGCGGTGAGGAACTGCGGCCGTGGCCCCGTGGTCGGCCGCGCCTTGTTGGGCTTCTCGACCAGCGACTGAAACTGCATCGGCTGCCACACCACCACCACCTTGTGCGAGGCCACCAGGCGATGGCCCGTCTTCTCCTTCTCGCTCGGCGCCGCACCCTCGCCAACCGCAACGCCCGCACTGTTGGCAAGAACGCGCACGACACCGGTCGCCCGCAAGTTCTCACGCAGGGACGGCGCGTCGTAGTTGCCGGCGACCTTGGCGAACGGTGCATCCGGCACGCCTTCCTCAAACCGATCAAGCTGCCAGCTGCGCAGGTCGTTGTCGGCGAGATCGATCGTCATCAGACCGCCGCCCGCTGCCAACGCCGCGACTTGTGCTTTCACGGTGACTTCCCATTGGCCGTCGTCCGCCTTGCCCTTCTTCACCACTTCGTAGCGCTGCACGAACCCGGCGATCTGCTGCTGCACCCATTCGCGTTCGGAATGGGCCTCGCCATCGAACCAACTGTTGGGCAGTTCTTGCGTGTAGTTCGACACCACCGACAGCCGGCTGCGAACGGCCGCCCCGCGCGCCACCGCCACGCCCTTGGCCTTGCCCACCGCATCTTCGAGCGCTTCGGCCAGTGCCGCGCGATAGCTCGTCGCGCGCGCAAAGCCCTCGGTCCACGTCTCGCTGGCGGCACCCTGGCTGGCGATCGTCGGTGCCACCGGTTCCTGGCCAGCGAGCCAGCCAAGGCACGACGCCAACACGAGAAGCTGCGGGAGACTGTTCATGAAGCGACCTGGCGAAAAAGGCGGGCAAAGCGCGCCCGCGGGGTCTCGGTTGCAAAGCGGAGCGAAGAGTTCTCGATCATGGCGCACTCGCCGCGTGACCGTGCGCGATGGGCAAAGAACGGCACAACAACCACGCCTCGCCTTCGGTCGGCACGACCAACCGATGGCGTTGGCTCAAGCTCGGCAGCGCGCGGCCGGCCGCGTCCAAGAACTCGACGTCGAGCGTGTGTTCCCCGGGCGCGACCGCCGCGGTCAGCACCTGCACCGAAGACGGCAAGGTTGGCCAATGGCGCACGTCGGCGGCGGTGGAAGTCAGCAAGCTGACCAGCAGCAACGCCCCGCCAGCAATCGCCTGCGCCTGGCGACTGTGGCCGCGATCGCGCGTCGCCTGATCGAGCAGCACGATGCCTGCCACCGCGGCCCCGGTCTTGAACACCGCCTTGCCTTCGCGAATGCCTTCCATCACCGTGCCGCCGAGGGTGCGCGCTTGGTACTCGACGTCGACCAGAATCGTCGACGTCCCGAGTGCCCGGCCAGCGATCGAGGCACGCGCCTGCACCGCTTGGTGGTAGCGCGGCCGAAAGCGCGCCAGCTCGCCTTGGTCACCGTCACCGAACTTTTCCGGCCCCATGCCACACTCGAACAGCACGACCACATTGCCACGTTCTGGTTCGGCCAACACCGACGGCCCCGAGGCGCCGCGGGCGCCGTGCGACAAGGCGAACGAATGCGCCGTGCTGGCTTCGCGAAAGTAGCCATCGGCATCGCTCGAACCCATCAAGCGGCTCATGCGTCCGGCCATCCAGAACAGCAGTGCGTTGTCAGCTTGGTACGTCTCGTCGGCAACTTCGGCGTCGGCCAGGATGCCGCGCTTGCACGCCGCCCGGGCATTGTCCGGCTCCCCACGCAGGAGGCAGCAATAGGCCAAATAGAACGCGTTCATGGCCTTCTCGTAGGGATCGCCCTTCCACGTCTTGCTGCTCTCGCTGCCGAGGATCGCACCCGCCGCTTCGCCGCTGCTCACCGCCCACGTGCCCATCGCTTGGCCCGCGCGCAGGAAGTTCTGCCACGCCTGTTCGGGACGGCCCATGAGCAGTTCGCACTGCGCCTGCACGTTCCACAACAGCGCCCAGTTCTCTTCGTCGCCCTCGGCGATCTCGCGTTCGGCGAACGCGTGCACGGCCTGCAGATCCCCGGCGACGAAGGCGCGCAACGGCACCGCCGGCTGCGACACGGCACAACCCGCGAACAGCAACAGGATCGAGGCGATCCCAAAGCGCAAGGACGACAAGCGGACCACGGAGCTTGGCGATCAGCGATTGATGACGGACTTCTCCGACTCCGTCTTCATGTCGTAGTCCCCGGTCCACACCAACTCTTGGGTGACGAGATCGGTGAGTTCGAACGTCACCAGGATGTAGCCCGACTTCAGCTTGCCAGCCTGACGGTCGCGGCCCTGGATCGTGCCCTTCAGCACAAAGTCGCTGCCGGCGATCTTGCGGTCGTTGGTGCCGGACACCTCGCCGCGCGCCTTCATGCGCTGTTCGGCAGCGGCCAAGTCCCCCGCACTCGGCGACCGATCGAGGATCTTGATCTGGCGCCCGAACGCCTCGAACAGGTTGGTGCGCAGCTTGGTCAGGATGATCGCTTTGTCGATCACGTCGGAACTGGAGTTCTCCATCTGGTAGATGAAGAAGGACGCCCGCTCCCCCTCCCGCGTCGGCGCCAACACCCCGGATGCCTTGATCTTGGCGGCCATGTCCACCGCCATCGTGCGGATGTCCTGGCTCTGCAGGCCGCTGCCGGTCACCGTGTCCGGCGCATCGGGGTTGACGCGGGTGTCGCGAGTGCCAGCGCAGGCGACGAGAACGAAACCGAGGAAGAGACTCGTGAGCGAACGGATCGACATGGGCGGAGATCGTGAAGCGGGGCGGTGCCAACGGCAACATCACCGTGGGCGGGCGCCGACGAAAGCGCGCCAAAGCGCACTGCGCAAGCAGACGTTCGCCATCCCGTGAACTCGTGCAATTCGCCCCGCTGGACCTTTTGGCTGGCCAATGCCAGCTCGCTGCCTACGCTTCCGCCGCCCATTAGGGAGTCGGCCTTGCCACCATCCACCGTCCTGGTCATTCCTGCATATCAAGAAGCCGAACGGGTCGGCACGGTTGTGCGGGAAGTGCGGGCGCTCGGCATAGGCATCGACATCGTCGTCATTGACGACGGCAGCCCTGACGAGACCGCCAAGGCAGCGCGCGCCGCTGGCGCCATGGTCGTCTCGCACCCCTACAACCTCGGCTACGGCAGCGCGCTGCACACCGGCTACTGCTTCGCGTGGCGCAGCAACTACGAACGGGTGCTGCAGATGGACGCCGATGGCCAACACGACGCCACCATGTTGGCGCGCCTGATCGCCGGGCTCGACCAAGGGGCCGATGTCGTGCTGGGCTCGCGCTACCTTGATGACAAGGCGCCGCCGTCCAGCCTGGCCCGACGCGTCGGCACGCGGCTGTTCGCAGCCATCGCTTCGGGTTGGATCGGCACCCGCATCACCGATCCGACCAGCGGCTTCCAGGGCCTGTCGCGAGACGCCCTCGAGTCGGTCGTCAACGATGGCTTCCCCGAGGACTACCCCGACACCGATGTTCTGGTCGAACACCATCGTCGCGGCTTGAAGTTGGTCGAAGTGCCCGTTCGCATGCACGCCCGCACGGGTGGCCTGTCCATGCACCGCGGCGCCCGCATCGCCTACTACGCCTACAAGATGTTCCTGACTCTGCTGCTACTGCCGGTGCGCCGGCCGACTCCGTTGCGCAACCGCGACACCGTAGCGAGGTGGACGTGATCGCTTGGTTGCAGGCCGCCGCGGCGGCAGCGGAGCTAGCGCCGATGCCAGCGCGACAGCGCCTCGTTGCCTTGACGCTGGCGGCAGCGGTGGTCGTCCTCGTGTTCGAACTGGTTCGCCGCCGCAAGCTGCGCGAAGAGTACTCCTGGGTGTGGATCGCCATCGCCGTCGTCGTGGCGGCGTTGGCCATACAACAGAACCTGCTGCTGACGGTCAGTGAGTGGATCGGCTCGTCGAGCTCGGTGTCGACGCTGTTCTTTGGCGCCTTGCTGTTCTTGTTCGCGTTGGTGCTGCAATTCTCGGTGCGCCTCAGCCGCCTCACCCACCGCCACCGCACGCTCGGCCAACGGCTCGCCTTGCTCGAAGCCGAAGTGCTGCGCCTGCGCGAACCTTCGCCCGCCATCACGGCTGGCGAACGCCGCGACGCCAAGCCCGCCGATCGCGACGCAGTGGCATGAACGGCGACGACGCGGTGGCGCTGGCGCGCATCGTGGCGACTGAGTTCCAAAGGCGCCTGCTCGGCGAACAACTGCCGCGTCTGCGTCGCTGCGTCGAACTGCTCGGCGACGAGCGTGTGTGGCATCGACCGACACCCAACTGCAATTCGGTGGGCAACCTGTTGCTGCATTTGCGCGGCAACACGACGCAATGGATCCTGGCGACATTCGGCGTCGTCACCGACCAACGCCAGCGACCCGCGGAGTTCGCGGCGACGGCAGGTGCGGTCGGCAAGGTGCTTGTCGAGGCGCTCGGCGCCACCTACGAGCAGGCGTGCCGCGTCGTCGGCCAAGCCACGGTGGCAGACCTGTTGCGACCACGGCTCGTGCAAGATCGCTACCAAGAAAGCGGCCTGTCCGCGGTGCTGCACGTGCTGGAGCATTGCTCCGGTCACGCCGGGCAGATCTATGCAGCGACCAAACAGGCGACCGGCCTCGATCTACGGTTCTACGATCTCTGACGTCGGCGACGCCGCGCTACGACTCGACGACCACCGGAGTCATCGCGGCCGAACGAGTCCACCGCAAGATCGCAGCCCGCAGCACGTCGAGCTTGACCGGCTTGCCAAGGAAGTCATTCATGCCGGCCTGCAAGCACGCCTCACGATCCGCCGGCAACACGTTCGCCGTTAGCGCAATGATCGGCAGGTTGACGAACGCACCGCCCAACGCGCGCATGCGCCGCGTGGCCTCGAAACCGTCCATCTCTGGCATCTGGCAGTCCATCAGCACCATCGCGAACACCTTCTGCTGGACCAGCTGCAAGGCTTCGCGGCCATCGACGGCGAACGTCGGCTGGCACCCGACACGCCGCAGCATGCCCGCCAACACACGGCGATTGATCTCGTTGTCTTCGGCGACCAACACCGGTTGTTCGACGACCACCTCGGTCGACAACGGGGCGACCGCTTCCTCGCGCGGCGCCTTCGTCACACGGCTGCCCCCGCGCAAGCTCGCCATGTCTCGCACCACCTGCAGCAAGCGGGCCGAAGCCAGCGGCTTGCTCAGCCAGCGGAACACTTCCGCCGCCGCCATCTCGGCCAACCCAGGACGCGTGCCGAGCGAACTCGCCAACGCCACCGGCATCGTCGGGACCTCGGCATCGTTGCGAATCGCCAACGCCAACTGCATGCCGTCGATGCCAGGCATCGCCATGTCGAGAATCGCCATCGTGAACGGCCGACCATGCCGCGCCGCCGTGCGCAGCACTTCAATCGCACTGATGGCGTTGCTGGCGACGTCGATGCCAATCTGAGTTGGCGCCAACTGCATCACCATCAACTGGCGATTGGTTTCATTGTCGTCGACGATCAACACCGACTGCCCCGACAAGTTGACGTCCTCGGCGCGCGCACGCGCCGTGGCCGGATCGCCCTTCTGCAACTTCAGGTCGAATGAGAACACCGAGCCCTTGCCGAGCGTGCTCTTCACACAGACGCGGCCGCCCATCATCTCGATCAGCTTGCGGCAGATGACGAGACCAAGCCCAGTGCCGCCAAAACGGCGCGTCGTCGAAGCATCCGCCTGCGAGAACGCCGCAAACAGCCGCTCGATCGCCTCCGGGCGAATGCCGACGCCGGTATCGCGCACCCAGCACCGGATCGTCTGATCTTGCTCGCCCTCTTCCACCAAGTCGACGCCGAGCACAACCTCACCTTCGAGGGTGAACTTCACCGCGTTGCTGAGGAAGTTGAGCACGACCTGACGTACACGAGCCGAATCGCCGCGATGGCAGCGCAACAGTCGCGGATCAACGAACGTCATCAGCTCGACACCCTTCTGGTCGGCGTTGCTGTGCATCAGGCCCGCGCAGTCGTCGATCAACTGCCAGATGTCGAAGTCGACGGTTTCGAGATCGAGCTTGCCGGCTTCGATCTTCGAGAAGTCGAGGATGTCGTTGAGCACGGCCAGCAGCGCGTCGGCGGACGCTTGGATCGTCGACGCCATCTGTTGCTGCTCCGGATCGAGCTTGGTGCGCACCAGCAACTCGGCCATGCCGAGCACACCGTTCATCGGCGTGCGAATCTCGTGGCTCATGTTCGCCAAGAACTGCGCCTTCGTCATCGCCTCCGTGACCGCCGACTGGCGGGCCGCCTCGATGCCCGCCACCTGCGCCAACACCGAGCGTTGGAACGTGCGCGCCGCAAGACTGATGACGACCGCATTGCCCGCCAAGAGCGGCAGCAGCACGAACGGTGACCACTGCAAGCTAGCGATCACCACGACCATCAGAGACAGCAACCCTGTACTCACCAGCAGGCGATAGAGCAGGTAGTGCCGCATCGTCGATGCGGACGGGAGCGAGCCAGCTGACGTCGTCGTTGCTTGTGCTGCTGGTGAGTCCCCCATCCGCACCCTGATCGACCACCGGACCCGGCCCGCCTGAAATCAACCGTCACGGCGTCGCCGCAATACCGCGGCGAAGAAGCCATCGCACCCGTGCACATCCGGTCGCAGCGACAGGAACGTGCCGGTGGCATCGGCGATCGGCCGCGCCACTTCCTTGCCAAGGATCTCCGTGATCCGCACGAGTTCGAGCTCAGGATGGGCAGCACAAAGTGCGGCGATGCGCAGTTCGTTCTCGCTGGCGAGCAGGGAGCAGGTTGCGTAGACGAGCCGGGCGCCGGGCTTCAACGCCGCGGCCGCGCGCAGCAACAAGGACTCTTGGGTGGTCGCCATCTGCGCCAGCGCGGCGCGATCGATCGTCCACCGCGCCTCCGGACGGCGCCGCCACGAGCCCGTACCGCTGCATGGTGCATCGACCAGGATGCGGTCGGCATTCGCCGCGAACGTCGCGACGGCACTCGGCCACGCCCCGTCGAGAAGCGCACACATTTGCAGGTTGTCTGTCCCGGCCCGACGGCTGCGCACCGCCAACACCCGCAGTCGACCTTCATGCACATCGGTGGCCATGACGAGCCCGCGACCGCGCAACGCCGCTGCCAACGCCAACGACTTGCCACCATTGCCAGCGCACAGATCGAGCACCTTGCCACCCGGCGGCGGTGCGGTCACGGCCACCACCAACTGGCTCGCTTCGTCCTGCTGCTCGAAGGCACCGCGTCGGAACGCTGCCGTGGCGAACAGATCGGTGTCGCCTTCGACATGCAGCGCCGTCGCGGCAAAGCGGGCGGCGCGCGTTGTGACCCCTTCTTTGGTTAGCTCCGTCGCCAACAGCTCGCGCGAAGGCACACGCAGCAGGTTGGTGCGCAGTGTCCGTGGCGCGGCCCCCGCGAGCGCCTTGCACACCGCGTCGGCAGCATCCCCGAACTGCGCGGGCGCCAACTCCGCAAACCAATCCGGCACGGAGTGCAGGCGGGCGAACCGTTCGGTGGCACTCGCGCCCGCACCGACCAGCGCCTCGGCATCGCGCAAACGCTGGAAGTCGAGCTCGTGGCCGGTGCTCGCCAGCAACCGAGTCGCGTTGTCAGCCGACAGTTCTTCGCCATCCACGGCCGCGCCCAACACCAGCGCCAACGCCCGATCGAATGCCGACCAGTCGACGAGCCCGCGCGCACCGGCTAGCACGAACTCGAGCCGCCGCATGCGACCGATCGCTTGTGCCGTCGTGCGCACCACGGCGGCACGTTCTTCCTGCGTCGCTTCGCGCAACAACGGCATCGCCGCGATGGCGTCCCGCGGCGAACGCCGCTCGACGATCCACAACGAGACCACGTCCGCCGCCCAATGCCAAACGCGCGAGCTCATGAAATCACTTGTGGTAAGGGTGGCCCTGCAACACCGACGACGCCCGATAGAGCTGCTCGACCACGAACACGCGCACGAGCCCGTGCGGCATCGTCATCGGCGACAGCGACACGCGTTGGTTGGCGGCATCGCGCAACGTCGGATCGAGGCCATCGGCACCGCCCACCAGGAACACCACGTCGCGGCCCTGTTGCTGCCAGCGGGCCAACCGATCGGCCAGATCGCGCGTCGACCAGGCTTCGCCGCGCTCATCCAAGGCAACGACCCAAGCGCCTTTCATCGTCGCCGCGCGCAGTCGCTGCCCTTCCGCCGCTTGCACGCGCTCGGTGGAGGCGCCGCTCGTACGCGGTTCGGGCTTGATCTCCACCAACTGAAACCCCCACTCGCGCGGCAACCGCTTCTGGTACTCGGCACAGCCTTCGAGCACCCACGACGGCTGCTTGTGCGACACGGTCAGCAATCGGATCTTCATCGCGTGGCCACGCCGATCACCACAGGGGCTCCCAGCGTTTCCATTGGAACGGGTCGCGGCGGATTGCTTGCTCGACCAGCACCGCCAAGTGATCGACCGCCGCCCGCAGGTCCGCGGCCCGATCGGCCGTGCGCGCCACGCGGAACGGCTTCTTCGCGACGACGCGGTAGTGACGCCGCCCAACGCGGTAGACGAACGTCGGCACGACCAACACATCGGCCGCGCGCGCCAGCGCCACCGGTCCCACCGGCATCTGCACCGGATGCCCAAAGCACGTGGTCGGCAGCGCCACCATTCCCGCCTTCGCCCGATCCGCCGCCAAGCATACGACGTCGCCACTGCGCAGCGCCCCGAGCAACGAGGCACCGAGCGCGAAGTCATCGTCGAGGTAGTGCGTGACGATGCGCGCGTGCGGATGCGAGGCCAACAGGTCCGCGATCACGGCGTGCGTGCCGGCGTGTTCTTCGCGTTCGCGCACGACATGCAACCGACGCTTGCCATCGGTCACCGGCATCAACTGCCCGATCTCCCACATGCCCACGTGAGCCGTGACGATCAGGAACCCCTTCGCATCGGCCAGCAGATCCGGCCACGCATCGCCTTCCCGCTCGACCTTGGGTTGAAAGTCAGGTCGGAACTGCTCGAAGCGTTCGATGAGGCACCACGCGTGTTCCTTGAAGAAGCGGAAGATGCGCAGTTGCCGCGCGAAAAAGCCAGCGCGGCCGAGGATGTGATCGAGGTGCTTGGTGACGATGCGGCGCGGCCGCACCAAGAAGAAGAAGAAGATCGCGCTCCACAACCAGACCATCGTGGTCGACCGCAGGCGGGAACCGCGCGTCACCCACAGCAACGCATGCAGCCAGAAGACGCCCGTAATGTGAAAGCGCCCGAGCAGGCGGCGCGACCAAGTATCACCACGCGCAGCGGCAACGTTCTCAGTGGCGCGGGCCAGCGTGACAGCAGGCGTTGTCGGCAGCGGCGATGGAGTCAACAGGGGCGGTGCAAAAGGGCGCGGGAGGGTAGCCGCGCAGGAGGGTGCGGCGCAATGTCGGTGCCGCCACCGCAACGGCCCGCATCGCTTCAGCGCGCCGAAGCGACGCGCGCCGTCGCCAGCACACCCACCAGCAGAACGATCCCGCCGACCGGCACCAGCACGATCGCAAAGCCGGGGTCAGCGCCCATGGTCTGGATGCCGCCGAACAGGAAGCCGAGCGGCATCAGCACCGCCGCCCACCGCATGCAGACGGCGGCGCGCGCGAGTGCTTCGGCGTGGCCTTCCTGCCCACGCATGGTCGCCGCCAAGGCCAGATTGACCAACGCCAGCACCGTGCCGTGCGTATGCGCGAGCGTCAGCAGCAAGCGCCGCGAGTCATGCATGACATCGAGGTACCAGCCGACTTTGAAGCCGTGCAACGCCTCCAGCACCATGCCGAGCGAAAGCCACACGAGAAGAGACCACCAGCCGAAGCTGCGCGTGCGTTGCAGTGGGTCCATGGCGAAGACGCCCTTGTGCCAAGGGGTGGCGCGCATGCTAGCGAGCCTGGCCTTGTCCCCCGCGCGACTTCAGGGATCCTAGGTTTGGTGAAGCGCGGTTCGCTACGCCACATCCAGCCGCGCTGCCAACGGTGCCAAGTCGCGAATGCTGCCCAACAGCGACTGCCACTGCCGCGCCTGGGTGGCGACGACGGCCACCATCAAGCCGCCACCGACCAACAGCAGGAAGTTCGCGAAAAACAGAGTCATGGTCGAGTCATCCGGAAACGTCGGCGTTGGTGACGGGCGCGGCGCTGGTTTTCTTGACGTCGTTGGCGGCTAGCGTACCGCCGATGACCGCACCACTCGATGCCTCGCTGCTCACGGAAGCCTGGCGACGAGCCCGCGACCACCAGCCGTTCTTCTGTGAAGAGAACGTGCTGCGCTTGCTGACCAGCGGCGCCTTGCCCGAACCTAGCGCTGCCGTCTTCGTCACCAACGCCCAGCGCTGCGTTCCCATGTGGGGACAACGAGCGGCGATCAGCGACCCGATCGAATGGGATTACCACGTCACAGCACTGCTGCCGCAACACGGCCTCGTCGTCGATCTCGACGACCGCACGCAGGTCGCCAGGCCGATCAAGGCCTGGCTCGAACACGCCTTCCGCCGCGACACCCCACCGCAACGCCAACCCCGTTTCCGCATCGTGCCGCGCGCCGACTTGCTCGCGACCTTCTCGTCCGACCGCTCGCACATGCGCAATGACCAAGGCCAACCGCTGCGGCCATTCCCCAGCTGGCCCGCCCCGTTGCAACCACAGCTCGGCCACACGCTGATGCGCTTCCTCGATCTCGACGACGACATTGCCGGCGTCGTCACCGAGGCAGCGGGGCTAGCGGCGTTCCGTTGCCGCTGACGCGGTGCACGACGACCGCGAACGCCGCCGCCGCCAGGGCGACAAGGGCGAGGGTCGAGAACGTGCCGAACGCTCCCCATTCGTTCTGAATGCGCGCCAGCGGGCCACCGGCCAGGACCGCTCCGAGCGAACCCGCGCCATCCACAATGCCCAAGCGTTTGGCTCCGCCCGTCGCCGCCACGCGCAACGGCAACACCCCGCTCGCGAGCGTCATCGGCATCGCCAGGACCGCACTCGCCAGAGCGATGCCCGCGATCATGAGACCAGGGGCCGATGTTCCCGTCGCGGCGAGGCATGCCAAGCACACCGCGCCCAGCAGCGCTGGCACGAACGTCACCACCAACAACCATCGCTCCCCACGATCAGCCAGCGGACCTGCAACCAAGGCACCAACACAACTGGTCAGTGGCAACAACGCACTCGCCGCGATGGCCTTGTCGACCGCGAGGCCGCTTGCACTGACCAGCAAGAACGGCGTCCACAACGACAGCGACTCGCGCACGAGCGCCAACGCGAAGTTCATCGCGGTCAGGCCCCACAGCATCGCGCGCGGGTTGCCGTTCGACGGAGCCCGACTGGCAGTCGTTCGCCCGTGGTCGTTGGCGGGGCGCGATGGGCGCGGACGGGCGAAAAACAACGCCACGCCCACCACGGCGGCGCCAACGAACAGGCCGATCGCCGAAGTGCCGAGCACCGTGCTCTTGCCACCGCCATTCGCCACCACCGCCGCCAACACGGCGCGCACAGCCGCGTCGCCAAGCAGGTAACTCTGCGACAGCAGCGCCATCACCGTCGCCAAGCGAGCGATCGGCGTCACCGTCGAGACCACGTGCCCGAGCGCTGGCCACGCGCACCCGAGCACCGCCATGCCGAGAACGCGGCACGCGGCAAAGGCGGCCGGCGTGTCGACCTGCATCGCCGCGAACTCCGCGACCGACGCCAACAACAACGCCAGCACAAACAACCGTCGCCCGCCAAGTCGCTCCGCGAACAGGCCGCCCACGACCTTGCCGAACGCGTAGACCAACATGCCCAACGATGCGATGTCCGGCAGCGCCTGGTGCAAGGGCGCTAGGGCCGCATCCTTCGTCAGCAGTGGCGCCAGCGTGGCGAGGTCGGCGCGATGGAAGTAGCTGCACGCATAGCCAACGAACAACGCCGCGAGCGTGAGCACGGGCAGTCGTTCCATCGCAGCGGCCACGTTCGCATCATGCGAACCGCCTCCAGCCGACGCCACGCTCGCGTTGCCGCCGCGACCCGACGTAGACTGCGATGGTGAACGGCAACACCCTGCACACCCTGTCGACGCCGTGCCTCGTTCTCGACGAGGTCAAGATGCATGCCAACATCGCCCGCCTGCACGCGCGCGTGCGGTCGCTCGGTGTCGGCCTGCGAGCGCACGTCAAGACCTGCAAGTCGATCCCGATTGCGGAGCGCATGGGGACCTTGCCGCACGCACCGATCACGGTGTCGACCCTGCAAGAGGCGGAACGGTTCTTCGCCGCCGGCTATCGCGATGTGCTCTACGCCGTCGGCATCGCACCCGGCAAGCTCGACCACGTCCTGGATCTGCGCGCGCGCGGCTGCGATCTGATGGTCGTGGTCGACAGCGTGGACGGCGCGCGCGCGGTGGCAGATCGCGGTGCGAGCGTGCCGACCCTCATTGAGATCGACAGTGACGACCATCGCGCCGGCGTGCGCCCGCACGACCAGGCTCTGCTCACGATCGCCAACACGTTGCGCCAGGGTGCGGTGTTGCGCGGCGTCATGACGCACGCCGGTGCTTCCTATGGTTGCCGTTCGTCGGCGGCCATCGTGGCGATGGCAGAGCAAGAACGCGGCGCCGTCGTCGAGGCCGCGCGGCGTCTGCAAGCGAATGGCTCGGCGACCCCGATCGTCAGTGTCGGCAGCACGCCGACGGTGATGTTCGCCGAACACCTCACGGGCGTCAGCGAAGTGCGCGCCGGGGTTTTCGTGTTCATGGACCTCGTGATGGTCGGCCTCGCCGTGTGCACCCTCGCCGACGTAGCGCTGTCCGTGTTGGTGACGGTGATCGGACACCAACGCCAAAAGAACCTGCTGCTCACCGACGGCGGCTGGATGGCGCTGTCGCGCGACCACGGCACGGAGCAACACGCCGTCGACCAACGCTACGGCCTCGTTTGCGATGTCGCGGGGCAGCCGTTCGCCGACCTGATCGTCACCGACACCAACCAAGAACACGGCATCCTGGCGCGGCGCGATGGCGGCCCAATCGACTGGAACGCGTTCCCGGTTGGCACCCTCTTGCGAGTGTTGCCCAATCACGCCTGCGCGACCGCCGCCCAACACGATCGCTACCACGTCGTGCGCAATGACCGCAATGCAGTGACAACTTGGCCGCGATTTGGCGGCTGGTGAGGCAGTCACCAATCCCGCCTTGGCAATGGAGTTGGCGCCCGGTGCAACAACCGCGATGACGCCGCGCGACCGCCTTCGCGGACAGCTTCTCCAGGTGGGCCGTTCCCAGCAGCCCGGTCGGTCGCTATCTTGCTCGCCTTCCAAATACCCCGCGCACCCGCCTTGGTCCTGAAGGATCTTCGGCGCACCTGGTGCCCCGAAGGGGAAATGACCGGTCTGATTCGATCATCGCGGCGCCTACCGCTGGAGCGGGCCGACGCCGAGGCCGGGTCTCGCAAGAAATGACTGCCAACGATTTTGCTTCGCTCGGATTGTCCGAGCCCCTCCTGCGCGCCCTGGCGGCGCGCGATTACACGACACCGACTCCGATCCAAGCTCGCGCGATCCCGCCATTGCTGCTGGCGCGCGACCTACTCGGCATTGCACAGACCGGCACCGGCAAGACCGCGGCGTTCGCGTTGCCAATGCTGCAATTGCTGACGGCGTCCAACCATCGCCCACGACCGCGCATGCCGCGCGCGCTGGTCTTGGCGCCAACACGCGAACTCGCGACCCAGATTGCCGATTCGTTCGAGGCCTATGGCCGCCACCTGCACCAACGCGTGGCGATCGTGTTCGGCGGCGTCGGCCAGAGCCCGCAAGTGCAGGCCCTACACCGCGGCGTCGACATCCTGGTCGCGACTCCCGGGCGCTTGCTTGACTTGATGAAGCAGCGCCACTGCGACCTCGCCGACATCGAGATCCTCGTTCTCGATGAAGCCGATCGCATGCTCGACATGGGCTTCTTGCCGGACGTTCGGCGAATCCTGTCGACGATCCCCAAGGATCGTCAATCGCTGTTGTTCTCGGCGACCATGCCGAACGACATCACGGCGCTGGCCAACGGCCTGCTGCGCAATCCGTTGCGCATCGAAGTGACGCCACCAGCGGCGACGGCCGATCGCGTGGAACAGAGCCTGTACTTCGTGACCAAGGCCAAGAAGCGCGACCTGTTGGTGGCGCTGCTTGAGGACCCTGCTTTCGAACGCACGCTGGTGTTCACGCGCACGAAGCACGGCGCCGATCGCGTCACCAAGAGCCTGATCCAGGCCGGCATCAAGACCCACGCCATCCACGGCAACAAGTCGCAGTCCGCCCGCGAACGTGCGCTCGACGACTTCCGCGGCGGCAAGACACCGGTGCTGGTGGCGACCGACATCGCCGCGCGCGGCATCGACGTGCCCGAGATCACGCACGTCATCAACTTCGATCTGCCAAACATCCCGGAGAGCTACGTGCACCGCATCGGTCGCACAGCCCGCGCCGGCCGCGCCGGCATCGCCATTTCGTTCTGCGATTCTGAAGAACGCGAGTTCCTGCGCGACATCGAGAAGCTGCTCAAGAAGCGCATCCCCGTGGTGACGCTGCAAAACCAGCCAGCGCGGCAACCTGAACCAAAGGCCCACCCGCAGCCCGCTGCCCGCGACGAGAATCCGTGGGGACAGATGCCCGCCGAGACCGAACATGGTTTCGTCGACGCCGACCTGGTCACCGCCGAAGTCAACGAAGAGCCGCCACGGCGACCGCGCCCAGCACCGAAGCCGGTGCAGCGCAGCACCCCTGGTCCCTACGTTCCCTCGATACGCGACCAACAACCGCGCACGCCGAAGGGCCCTCGTCACGAACGCCGCCCGCGCCAAGGCAGCGGTCGCCCGGCGATGCCGAACGCGGTCGATCCTGAGCAACGTCGTGGCACCAACACTCGGCCGGACGCGCCGCCGACTCAGCGGGGGCCGAGCCAGCGGGGGCCGAGCCAGCGAGGGCCGATCCAGCGGGGGCCGGTCCAGCGGGGGCCGGTCCAGCGAGGGCCGATCCAACGTGATTCTGGCCAACGTGATTCTGGCAACGACCGGCAACGTGGCGGTGGCAACACCAGCCGCGGTCCTAGCGGTGGCGGTGGTGCTGGCGGTAGCGGCGGCCAACGGCCACGCCCTCGCGCCCACGACGGACCACGCCCCCCGAAGCGTCGCTAACTGGTGGCGCCAACCGGCGGCTCCTGTGCCGCCGGTCCCTTCGTCAGGCCCCTTCGTCAGCGAACCCGCGGCAAGGTGTCGACCAGCAGGCGTTCGGCGACTTGCTTGCCTTGCTCGATCCCTGACACCAGCACCTGCACGAACGCACTCTCCAAGAGTCCGGCAGCTTTCCAGCCGCCTTGGTGCTCGATCACGTAGGCGTCCTTACCGATGCCCGCCAGCCGCGACAAGCCGAGGCCCTCGGTTGGCACCGACCAGAACGACACGCTTCGAATCACCTGGATCTCGATGCGAGCCGACTGGTCCAAACCATTCCATTGGCACGACGTACCCAGTGGTCCCGCCATGGCGCCAGCGCGGACTGGCACCCCGACGCGGGTCGAGATCTCCGCGGCGGTGAACCAAGAGCACGGGTGTCCGGGTGCCGTCGTGGGATCCTCGTTCAGTTCACCTGGCGTCGGCGAAGCAACTCGGCGAGCACACGCCGCCGTCAAGATCGCCGCACACGCAATCAGCAGACGTCGACCAACCATCGCCGCATCGTGACCGCGGGACAGGTGGCTGGCAAGCAGCGCCTGCGTTCACGGCGCTGACGCCGCGCTCGCGTGTCAGACCGGCGCGATCGCTTGCAGGCGCATCGCCTCCGCTTCCCACGTTGCCGAAAGCTCCGCCAAGCGAGCGGTCAGCAACTGGAACTCCTTGTTCTGCGCGTCGGCCCGCGAGCCGTCTCGCCAGATGGCCGGATCCTCCAGATCCCGGGCCAGCGCTGCCTTCTTCGTCTCCAACTCGCCGATCTGTAGCTCCAACTTCTGCACCGACTGCTGGAGCTTCTTGACCTGCTTCTGCACGTCACCACGCGAAGGGCTGGCGGTCTTGTTCGCCGGCGCCAAACGCTCGTCCTTGGCCTTGCCGACGGGCTTGCCGTTAGCCCCGCCGACGCCACCGGCCGTCAGTGCGGCGCGCGCCGAGTCGGCCTTGGTCTTGTGCAGATAGAACTCGTAGTCGCCCAAGTACGGCGTCAGCACACCACCCGCCACGTGCACGACCTTGTTGGCCAGCGCTTTGATGAACCAGACGTCGTGGCTGATGAACACGATCGTGCCCTCGTACTGCTTCATCGCCCCCACCAACGCGTCGATGCTGCCCATGTCGAGGTGCGTCGTCGGCTCGTCCATCAGCAGCAAGTTCGGCGGATTGAGCAGCAACTTGACGAGCGCCAAGCGGCTCTTCTCGCCGCCGCTGAGCACTTCGACCTTCTTGAACACGGAGTCGCCAGAGAACAAGAACGAGCCGAGCAACGTGCGCACGGACTGCTCCGTCACCCGGCTCTCGGTATCGCTTGCTTCGGCGAGCACCGTGCGTTCTGGCTTCAACATCTCGACGCGATACTGCGAGTAGTAGCCAACGCTGGCATTGTGGCCGAGGCCGCGCACGCCGCTCTGCGGCACGATCTTTTCGCCCAGCAACTTCAGCAGCGTCGACTTGCCAGCCCCATTGGGCCCCACCAACACAATGCGCTCGCCGCGTTCGACTTCGAAGTCGATGCCGCGATAGACCGACGTCGCCCCGTACGCGAAGTGCACGCCCGCGAGCCAGATGACGCGCTGGCCGCTGCGCAGAGGCTGAGGGAAGCGAAAGCCGACCTTCTTGTCGTCGGCGACCGGCGCCTCGATGCGATCGATGCGCTCGATCTGCTTCATCTTGCTCTGCGCCTGCGTCGCCTTGCTGGCCTTGGCCTTGAAGCGATCGACGAAGGCTTGCAGGTGCGCGATTTCCTTCTGCTGCGTCTTGTACGCCGCCAGCAACTGCGAATCCGCCGCGTCACGCTGCAACAGGTACTGATCAAAGCTGCCAGTGAAGCGCGCCAACTTGCGCTGCCGGATCTCGACGATCGCCGTCACCAGCTCATTCAAGAACTCGCGATCGTGCGAAATGACGAGCAGCGCACCCGAATAGCCCTGCAAGTAGGTCTGAAACCACAGCAGCGATTCGAGGTCGAGGTGGTTGGTCGGCTCGTCGAGCATCAACAGGTCGGGCTCTTGCGTCAGCAAGCGCGCGAGGTGCGCTCGCATCACCCAACCACCACTCAGTTCGCGCGCGGGCTTGTCGAACTGATCCGGTCGAAAGCCGAGGCCGGCGAGGATCTGCTTGGCCTTGGCTTCGACCATGTAGCCATTGCACTCGTGAAAGCGCTCGTGCACGTCGTCGTGCAACATCTCAGGATGCTCGGCCTCGCTCGGGTGGCCGTTGTCCCACGCCTTCACGGCGCGCATCAACGCGACGAAGTCCTTAGTGACCCCGCACGCAATCTCGACCACCGTCTCATCGCCGACCGGCGCGCTCTCTTGCGGCAGGTAGCCCACCGTCGCGTCGCGTGCCTTGTTGATGCGGCCCTCGTCCGCGGGCTCTTCCCCAAGAATCAATGAGAACAGCGTCGACTTGCCGGCTCCATTGGGGCCAACGAGACCAATGCGATCGCCGCGATTGACCTGCAAAGCAGCGTCGGCGAACAGCACGCGATCGCCGTAGGATTTGGATACGCCACTCAGGGTCAACATTGGGGGCAAAGAGTATGCGCATGGCCTAGGGCGAGAGCTATGGCCCTCTGGCAACGTCGCTCGACTTCGGCCTTGGCAAGGCCGGTCTCCCGCTCAACCGCCCGCCAGTTTCACGTCGTGCCCCGCCTTGCGCAGCCACTCGACGAGGCGCTCGCGGTGGTCCCCCTGAATCTCGATGGCGCCGTCCTTGCTGGTGCCACCGGTGCCGCAACTGGCCTTCAGCTTGCTCGCCAACGCCGCCAGCTCGTCGGCCCGCAGGGGCAGACCCAGGACCACCGTGACCGGCTTGCCGTTGCGCACCTCGCGACGAACGCGCACGACCCCATCGCCGACGGGCCGAGTGTTCGCGGCGATTTGCTCCGCACAACGACACTTCGCTAGCTGCTTCTGGCAGCGCGGGCAAGAGCCGCCAGTCGCCGAGTCATAGACGAGCCGAGCCATCAGAGCAGTGTGAACAAAGCCCGCCCCGCACGCAAACGAAGGTGTCCGGCGCGTCAGCGTTGCATGCAGGCCTGAACGCAAGTCCGATGCTGCGATGCGCACGTCTCGGGCCGCTGTCTTTCCCGCCCCCGATCGCCCAGTCGAACTGCGTGAGTACCCGTTGCCGGATCTGCGTGATGGCGAGGCGTTGCTGCGGGTCGAATGCAGCGAAGTGTGTGGCACGGATGTGCACTTGCACCACGGGCGGCTGCCAGGCGTGCCCTATCCGCTGATTCCTGGCCACGTCACCGCCGGCACGCTCGCCGAAGTGTGCGGGGACGTGCGCTGCGTCGACGGCCAACCGCTGCGCGAAGGGGATGTCGTCACCTTCCTCGACGTGCACCGCACCTGCCATCGCTGCTGGTACTGCCTCGTCGCCAAAGCCAGCACGCGCTGTCCGGAGCGCAAGGTGTACGGCATCACCTATGGCGCCGCCGATGGGCTCTGCGGTGGCTGGGCGGACTACGTGCACCTGCTCGCCGGCACGCGCATTCTCCGCTTGGGCGCCACCACACCACGCGCGTTCCTTTGTGCTGGCTGCGCGCTGCCGACCGCGCTGCACGGACTCGAGCGCAGCGCGGTGCAGATCGGCGACAGCGTGCTCGTGCTCGGCATCGGCCCGGTCGGGGTGTCATGCGTGGCACTCGCCCGCGCCGCCGGCGCGGCCACGGTCTTGGCGATCGGCGGCCCGAGCCAACGCTTGGCAGGCGCGCTCGCGATGGGCGCCGATGCTGTGCTCGACATGGCCACGCTGGCACCGGCAGCGCGAGCGACGTGGGTTCGCGAACGCACGAACGGTCGAGGTGCGGACGTCGTGATCGAAGCCACTGGCGCACCGGATGCCGTTGTGCAAGCGATGCGCTGCGCGCGCGATGCCGGGCGCATCGTCGTGCTCGGCCAGTACACCGACCACGGCGAAGTGGCGTTCAATCCACACGCCGACCTCAACAAGAAGCACCTCGACGTGCGCGGCTGTTGGGGCAGCGATTACTCACACTTCCACCGCGCCGTGCAAGTCGCCTCGCACCCAAGCCTCGGCGCCGCTTGGCGAACGCTGCCCGTGCGCGAGTTCCGCCTTGATCAAATCGGCGCCGCCCTCGCCGCCGTTGCCGCCGGCGAAATCACCAAGGCGCTCGTCTTGCCGTGAGTCGCTCGCAGGCCCCGCCCTGGGCAGCAGCCAGCGGCGGTGCCAGAATGCCGCCGCCGCTCGTTCTGCCATGCCCATCCCTTCTGACCCCGCTGACCCGCTCGCCGATTTGCTCGCGCATTGCATCATCGTGTTCGAGCGCGATGGCCAACCGGCGGTCGACGAGTTGCTGACGCGTCACCCACAGCTCGCCCTCGTCGCCCGCGCGCAGATGCAGACCTTGCTCGCCGCTGGCATGCTGATCGAAGCCAAGCGCCCCGAACGCATCGGCCGCTACCGAGTGCGCAAATGGCTCGGCGCTGGCGGCATGGGCTCGGTGTGGCTGTGTGAACAGGACGAGCCGATCCATCGGCGCGTCGCCGTCAAGCTGATCCGGCCGGGAATGAACCAAGGCGATGTGTTGCGCCGGTTCCACATCGAGCAGCAAACGCTCGCCTTGCTCGAACACCCAAACATCGCCCGCGTGCTCGACGCCGGCGCGACGGACGATGGGCAGCCGTTCCTGGTGATGGAGTACGTGCCTGGGCTCGCCTTGGGGCGCTACTGCGACCAACGGCAGCTCGATTTGCGCGCGCGCCTCCAACTGTTCTTGCAGGTCTGCGATGCGGTGCAGCACGCCCACCAGAAGGGCATCCTGCATCGCGACCTGAAGGCGAGCAATGTGTTGGTGACCGACCGCGACGGGGCTCCGTTCCCAGTCGTCATCGACTTCGGCGTCGCCAAGTCCATTGGCGTCGGCGTCGTCGCCGGCACCATGCTGACGCTGCCGGGCCGCCTGATCGGTACGCCCGAGTACATGAGTCCGGAGCAAGCGACCAACGAACACGACCTCGACACTCGCACGGATGTCTACAGCCTCGGCGTCGTGCTCTACGAGTTGCTGACCGGCACGCTGCCGATCGCATCGGCGACGCTGCAACGTTCCTCGGACCTCGCCCGTGTGCTGCGCGAAGTCGAGCCGCCGACGCCAAGCACCCGCCTCACCAGCCTCGGCGACGAGCTCCTGCGCATCGCCGAGAATCGCCGCACGGACCCACAAACGTTGCGCCGCCACTTGAAGGGCGACCTCGACTGGATCGTCTTGAAGGCGCTCGAGAAGGACCGCAACCGTCGCTACGGCATGGTGGGTGAACTGGCGGCCGACGTTCGGCGCCACTTGGCGGACCAGCCGGTGCAAGCCGCGCGACCTAGCTCGTGGTATCTGGCCACCAAGTTCTGGCGACGTCACCGCCTCGAGGTTGCCGCTGGCGCCAGCATCTTCGTCGTGCTCGCGGCCGGACTCGTCACCAGCACGATCTTCTATCGCGACGCGTCGGCGGCCGAACTCGATGCCCGCGGCCTGGCCACGCGCTTGCACGGCAGCCTCGACACAACCTTGGCCGCGGTTGATCGCATCGTCGCCCTTGGGGCCGATGGCCTGCAGGCACTGCCACAGAGCGGCCAACTGCGCGCCGAACTGCTCGAACAAGCGCTCGCCTTGCACGAACGGTTGATCGCGAGCGGCGATGGCAATGACCCGCGGCTGGCCGCGTCCCTGGCGTCGGCGCTGGCGCGAGCGGCGACCTTACAGTTCATGCTCGGCCGCCGAGATGCCGCCCTTGAGTTGCTGGCGCGAGCTGAGCGCACGCTCGCCAGCTCGGCGCTGGCCGCCGATCTTGACGAGAGCGCGCGCTGCCAAGTCGCACGCGCCTTGTTCTTGTGCGGCGAGCTGCGCAACCATCGCGGCGAACCGGGGCCATCACGAGCCCACACCGAACGCTCGCTGGCGATCTACGACGAAGTACTGCTCAGCACACCCGACCGACGCGACGCCCGCACTGGCCGCTTGCAAGCGCTGCGAGCCCTTGCCGACCGCGCGACCGCGACCGATGTCGAACGGGCGCGAACGCTGCTGCGTGCAGCCGTGCCGCTGGCCGAGCGTTTTCTCAATGAGAGTGGCGCCAGCCGCGATGAATTGCGCGCCAGCCTGCACGTGTGGCTGCGGCTTGGGTGGCTCGAAGGGGAGACCGGGAATCTGACCGAAGGCCTGCACCTGACGCGGCGCGCCCATGAGCGCATGCACCGCATCTTGGCGGCTGCCACCGAGCCGGTGGAACGACTGGAGTTCGCTCGCCTGCTGCCAACCTTGGCCAACTCAGAACTTCGCTTTGGCGACTGGGACCCGGCGCGCCGCAGTGCGTTGCTCGCGGTCGAGGAGTTGCGCAAGGCGGTTGCCGCGCATCCAGAGATGGACAGCTACCGCGCCGAGCTGGCCGAGGCGCTGTTCCTGCTCGCCATCTTGGAAGGAGACCGCCGTCCCCACGAAGTCATCGAAGGGTGGAAGCGCGAAGCGCTGCAGCTCGAGGGCGAGTGTTTCGTCAGGTCCGGCCACAACCCAGAACGCGGCGACCGCTTCATCGGCAAGCTGATCGGCTACATCGCCGACCATCTCGACCAGGCGGGCAGCAAGCCGACGGCACTCGACCGCCCATTGCTCGAGCAGCTCCTCGCAAAAGCCGAAGCAATCCGCGCCGCCTTGCCGACCCACTTTCTCAGCGATCGACACACTCGCGAATCATGGCTGCAGTACTACGTCGTTCGCGCGGGGCTGCTGCGCCACGACGGCAGGCTGCCCGACGCGCTCGCCATGCTCGCCGCGGGCAGCCTCGCCGCCAAGGCGCTGCAGGATGACCATCCCGAGGTCGTGCAAGGGCACCGGCTCGCCGCCGAAATCGCGTTCGAACAGTCCCGACTGCAACAGCAACTCGGCGACCACGAGGCGGAGTGGCACAGCGTGTTGCGCATGCACTCCCATCTACGGACGGCCCTTCAGGTCGATCGGCAACACGACCAGCATTGGCGGCGAGCCCGCTCCTTCCTGCTGCATGTCGCGCGCACCGTGGCCCTCGCACACCTGCCGGACGCCATCGAGGGCGAGGCCATTGCCATGCTCGCGAGCGACTTCGCGGCGTGTGCAAGCTCGGTTGGCACTTGCTCCACGAGCGAGGCAGCAGAACTGCTGGCGTTCGGAAGAACGCTGTTTGCCGCAGCGCCAGCTCGCGGGTTGTCGACGGCTCGCAGTAGCGCCGCCGAGTTCGCCATCCTGCGCGAACGCTAGAGCGTTCGCACAGGACCAAGGGCGAAGCCGCGCGAAAGCGCGGCGTGAGCAAACGCGCCGCGCGAAAGCGCGGCGTGAGCAATCACTGGCCGATGCGGACGCAGATGCCGTTCGACAGGATGATGCCGAAGGCGTTGAGGCCGGCCGTCAGCGGGGCGCCCTGGAACACGAGCTGCACGTTCTGCAGCGACGGGTTGAGCGGGATCGCGAGCGGTTGCTCGAACGTGTTGTTGCCCGTGATGATGTTCGTGAGGAACACGAACGGGTTGACGTTGAGCGCGCAGCCTGGCATGCCCAGGAAGCCGAGGTCCACCGGCACCGGTTGCAGCACGTCGCCAGCGGCGAGGATCTGAATGATCGTGCCGGGCGTGACGTTGGTGGTGACGATGTTCGGCGTGGTGCCGAGCACTGGGCGGGCGCTCATGCTGAGCACCGGCGGGATCGCGCCGTCACCGGTCGTGTATGGCATCGACGCCGAGATGTCGATGGCCGGGGGCAGCCGCGAGCCGAGGCCAGGGGTGAAGCCCCAAAGTGCGTTGTTGCCATTGCCGACGCTCGTGTTGCGGACAACACCAATGACGACCGTGACGTTGCCGTTGGCTTCGAGCGTGATCTGCATGGTGTTCAGCGCCGAGGCCACTGGCCACTCCGGCACCGCGGTCCACGTGATGCGGACGAACTGGTTCGCCGGGTCGACGTCGTAGTGCAACGAGCCGCCGACACTCAGGTCCAGGTCGTGGAAGTAGGCGCACAGGCGGGGAGCCTGGTCGCGGAAGGGCACCACGCTGCCGTAGGCCGCACCGCAGACGTCGTAGCTGTTGCTGGTGACTGCTGCCAAGTAGACGCAGCCGTTCGAGCTGATCGTGATGTCGTTCGTGCTGCCGCCTGGGTAGTTGAACGTGAAGGGCAGCGTGAACGGCGCCGAGATGGCGTCATCCCAGTTGGCCGAGGAGCTAGCACCGTAGGCGCCGGCGCTCAGCGACGGCGACGTGCTGGGCACGAACGCGGCGCCAGACGGCACGATGATGTAGTTGGTGCCGACGTTGACCCATTGTTGGGCCGTGTTCGCCAGGTCCGGCGCCAGGGCGCTGGCGGGGAAGCTCTCGTAGAAGGCGTGCGGGCGGAAGTAGCAGCCATCGCCGATCGAGACGTAGTGCGCCGACGCCGCGGCTGGCGTGTAGGTGATGCGCAGGTTCGGGCTGGCGGCAGCGGCGCCGGTCCATGACACGGCTTGGATGCCGTCGTTGGTCATCGTCACAAACTGGTCGGAGACCGGCAGGCCTGGGTTCGGAGCGACACCGAGGCAGTGCAGCAAGCCAGGGTTCGGGCCGTTGGTCGTCGCCAAGTACTCAACCGCGCAGCCCCATTGGCCAGCGGGCAGAGCGAGTGGCGTCGCGAACACGATCTGCGACTCACCGGGCGTCGCGACGATCGTGATGACACCCGCGCCGAGCAGCGTCCACGGCGTGCCGGGGGCCGTTGGCGAAATTGCTTCGTTACCGATGCGCGTCGTCGCGCACGTGTAGAAGTTGACGACTCCCGTAGCGCCCACTTGGTTCGGCACTGGCGGGTTGCCGATGCCACTGTCGTAGGTCCACGTCTTGATCGAGCTGATCGAGACGTTCGTCTGCGCGTTCAGGTCGAAGAAGTGGTTGCCAATGTTGTAGTAGAAGCTGGCACCGAACTCGGCGCGGTTCGACAAGGTGCGCTGGGCCGGGGGAGTGGTGCAGTTCTGCGCCACGGCAGAAGCGGCGACGGCGAGAAACGCCGCCAGGAAGCATGGAAGCTTGTTCATGAAGCTTATTCTCAGTCTTGGGACAAACAGGAGTGGAGACGGGTAAGTGCTACATCGTGCGCGGTAGCAAGCCGCGGTCAATCGCCTACATGAAGTCGTTACCGCAACGTTGTGTCGCAAGAGTAAATGCGTCTGTCCGGAAACAGGGCAGCCTTCGCGTCCGACAAGAGCCATCCCCCACGCACGCGCCCCGGCGCCCTGTCGATGCAACTTTTGCATCCAGAACTACTCGCGCGTGACGCAGCCGCGGCTGCACCGCCGCGGCACGCGCGCTCGCATTCCTGCGACCAGGCCTGCATCCTCTGCTGCATGTCGAAGATCGACTACACGCAAGCGGGCGTCGACTACAGCAAGATCGACCCGCTGAAGATCCTGGCGCAGCAAGCCGCGGCGACGACCGCAGGCAACCTGCAACGGCACGGCCTCACCGAGATTGCGGCGTCGCGCGGAGAATCGGCGTACGTGGTCGACTGTGGCGACTTCTACCTGGCGTCGATCACCGAGTGCCTCGGCACCAAGGCGCTGGTCGCGGACGCCACCCGCGCGATCACCGGCAAGACCTACTACGACCAGATCGCGCAGGACACGCTGGCGATGGCGATCAACGACCTCATCACGGTTGGGGCGACGCCGATCTCGGTGCACGCCTACTGGGCGGCGGGCGGCAGTGAATGGTTCCACGATACGCAGCGCGCCAAAGATCTCGTCGACGGCTGGCGGGCGGCGTGCGATGCCTGCTCCGTGTCGTGGGGTGGTGGTGAGACCCCAGCCCTCGCGGGCGTCGTCGCCACCGACCGCATCGACCTCGCGGCGTCCTGCGTCGGCCTGGTGCGGCCAAAATCCCGGCTGACGCTCGGCGAACGGCTCGGCCCTGGCGATGCGATCGTGCTGCTGGCATCGAGTGGCATTCACGCGAACGGCGTGTCGTTGGCGCGCAAGCTGGCGGAACGACTGCCGGCGGGTTACGCGACCAAGCTGCCGAGTGGCGCCCTGTTTGGCGAAGCGCTGCTGACGCCGACGGTGCTGTATTCCCCGGTGACCGAGGCCTTGGCGAAGGCGGGCATCGTGCCGCACTACCAGGCCAACATCACCGGCCACGGTTGGCGCAAGGTGATGCGGCATCCGGCGACGCTCACCTACCGGTTCCACCTGCTGCCGCCGGTGCCCGAGGTGCTGCGGTTCCTGCAGCAAGAGACCGGCAGTGACGATCGCGCCGCCTACGGCAACCTGAACATGGGCGCCGGCTTTGCCCTGTTCGTCGCCGCGGCCGATGCCGAACGCACGGCGGCAGTCGCGGCCACAGCCGGCGTGCGCGCCTACATCGCGGGCCGCGTCGAAGCGGGGCCCAAGCAAGTGGTGCTGCAACCGCTCGGCCTCACGTTTACCGCCGACGACCTGCACGTGCGCGCGTGATGGTGGCCGTTCACCGCGCCGTCGCGTAGCCCGTCATCTCAACATAGCCGCGGCCCGTGACGGCAGCGCCGCCGCGGGTGCCGCGCACCGCCACCGCCCCTTCCCAGTAGCGCACCAGCACGCGCAGCTCCTGGTCAGCGAGCAAGGGTTCGACCAGCAGATCAAACGCCGGCTCGCTGGCGCGCAGTCGCCAACGCGCCGGGTAGCGCGCGCGGCCATCGGCAGCGACCCATTGCCCGTCGGGGATCGCTTCGACCTGGGTCGGCAGCAGTGGCCGCGCGGTGCCGTCGCGCGCGACCAGACAACCGCGGCTCCACGGATCGTGCCCGCCGTCGCGCCGTCGCAGCCGGTACCACATCAGGTCCTCGCCGTTGTCGAGCTGCAGCGAGAACCAATCCCAGCCGATCTGCGCGCCATCGAGTACGGCGGTGCTCCACTCGCGGTCGATCCAAGCTTCGCCTTGCACTTGGTGCATCGGCGGGTCGCCGACGGCGATCGTGCCGCCAATCGGCACCCGCGTCAGCGAGTAGTAGATCGACGCATTGCCGGCTTCGCCGCTCTTCTGGCTGAGCCCACGATCGCCCTGCAGCACCGGTGGCTTGCCGGCGCCGAGCTGCAACGTGAACGCGAACTCGGCCGCCGCCACCTTCAGCTTCATCGGCAAGAAGCCATCGCCACCAGCCTCAGCCCGCGCTGACCAGTTGCCGCACGCGACGACAAACGGTTCGGCGGCACCGCTGCTTTCCTCCGGTCCGCGCACCAAGGCGACGCCGGCGGCGGCCCGCGCGAGTTGTTCCTCGGCGAAGAAGCGCTTGCCGTCGACATCGGTGACCGCGGCGTGCGCCAGGATCACTTCGCGCGCCGCCAACGACGCCGCGCGCGTGGAGCCATCGGCGAGCGGTGGCGCCAGGGCTTGGCGGAAGAACACCAACTGCACGCCGAAGCGGCGCCCGGCCTCGCTCGTCAGGTTGCCGGTGATGTACCACCACTCGGTGCGAAACCCAGGATGTGCCCCGTGGTCGCGCGGGAAGTGCAGCGTCGGCACCGTGGTGGCGCGCAGAAACCCCGCCGCGCCGTCCGCAGTTCCGCCCAGTACGTCTGCAACCCCGAGGCTGCGCGTGGGACCCGGCGTCGCAGCGGTATCGCCACAGGCGCCGCCGAGCAGCGCCAAGGTGACGATCGTCGCCCACCGCGTCGTCTGGCGACCGTTCATCTCATGCCTCCCGCAGCGCGTCCGCCGGACGCATGCGCGCAAATCGCCAAGCTGGTTGCAACCCTGCGAGCAGTGCTGCGACCACCGCCAGCACCACCGCTTCGCCAACGGCGCGCCACGGCACCGCCACCGTCACCAGCGTCCAACCGAACGACACCCGATTGATGACGTGCCCCAGCACCTGCCCAAACAGCGCGCCCATTGGCACCGCGAGCAGCCCGGCGCACAGACCGAGCAGCGCCGTCTGGCCGAGCACGACGACGCCGATCTGCCGCGGCGTGGCGCCAAGGCAGCGCAGCAGACCGATCTCCGCACCACGTTCGAGCTGCAGCGATGCGAACGCCGCGTAGATGCCGAAGAACGCCACCAACAGACAAAGCAGCCGCATGACGCCCGTGATGGCGAAGGTGCGTTCGAAGATCGCCATCGCCGCCGCCCGCAGATGGCTCGTTGGCTGCACGAGCACCGCCTGATCGCCCGCCGCCGCGGCGCGTTCGCGCAGCAGTTGCGAGCACGCCAGCGGGTCGACGCCGGGTGCCAGTTCCATGCAGAAGGCCGTGATCTCACTGCCAACGTGCGGCGCGAACCAACGCATGCCGACGCGCACTTCGCCGCGTTCGTTGCTGTAGTCGCGATAAATCGCGGCGACCGTCAGCGGCACCGGCCCGCGCGCCGTCACCGCCGTCAACACATCGCCAACGCCGAGCCCCCACCGAAACGCCAAAGGCTCCGACACCCAGGCGCCATCGCCGGTGGTCAGCGCCTGGCGGCCACGTTCGTCATCACCGTGCAGCAGCGGGAACGACCGCGTGAACGCCGCCGTCGGCGTGACCCCGAAGGCATCAATCTCGCCAGCACCGCCACGCGCGCCACCGCGCAACGGCAACACCGTGCGTCGGTAGCTGGTCACTGCGACGACGCCTGGCGTCTGGCACAACGCGGCCGCGACCTTCGGCAAAATCGGCAGCGTGCGTTCGTCCACGCCGCCGGGCACCGCTACGAACACTTCGCCAGGCAGCACCTGCCCGAGCCAGCCGACCACGCTGTCGCGGAAGCTACCGACCATCGTCGCCAGTCCGATCGTCGTCGCCACCGCCAGCACCATCGCCGCCACCGGCAGCGCCAAGTGGTCACGCGCCGCGACCGTGCTGCGCACGACGTAGCGAACGAACGGCCCGAGCGGCCCGAGCCCGCGCGCGCACAGCCACAAGAACGCGGCCATCGCTGGCGGCACGGCGGCCACCGCGGCCACCGTCAGCGCACACACGCCTACGTAGACCTGCAACAGCCGATCGCCGACCGTCGTCAGCAGCAACGCGGCCACCGCCGCTGGCGGCACCACTAGCAAGAGACCTCGCCACGCCGGCCGCTGCACGCTCGCCCGTCGCGGCACCAGGACGTCGCGCGCCGTGACGCGCGCCGCCGCCATCGCGGGACCAAGGCCGGCCAGCATCGCCACCAGCGTGCCGATCGCCATCGCGACCAGCAGCAGCCACGGATCGAAGTCCACGTGGTCGAGCGAGAAGGTCGCGTAGCGGTCGTTCAACGTCTGCACCAACGGGGCCAACAGCAGCTGTGCCGCGAGCATGCCGAGGCCCGCCCCGACCACGCTGCCGAGCAATCCGATCGCCGCCGCTTCGAGCGCGACGGCGCGGCCGAGGGCGCGACCCTGCACGCCGAGCGCGCGCAGGATGCCAAACTGTGGACGCCGCGCCACCACCGACAACCGCATGGTCTCGTGCACGAGGAACGCGCCGACGAGCAGCGACAGCAGACTCAGCGCCGTCAGGTTGATGCGAAAGCCACGCGCCAACTGCGCCAAGCCACCTTGCTGCGCGCCGACGTGCTCAATGCGCACGGCGGGGCCGAGGTGCTCGCGCACCGCCGCCAGCGCGCGCGGCACGTCGATCCCGACCAGGCGCAGGTCGAGGCGATCGATGCGATCCAAGCGGCCGCTCCATTCCTGCGCCGTCGCGATGTCGACCAGCAGTACGTCGTCGAGTCCCGCCGCCACGTCCGCCGTCACCGTCAGCGCGCCAAGACAATGGCCGCGGAACGGGCGCCCGCCGACGGTCACCGACAGAGTGCCGCCAGGCTGCATGCCGAGCCGCTGCAGCACCGCTGGCGTCGCCAAGAACGCACCGGGCAACGTCATCAGTTCGGCCACTGGGAACGGCTCCGCGGCACGATCGCCGACCGCGGCCCACGGCCGCATCCCGACATCGGCGAGCGCATCGACGCCGAGCACGCGCAGCACACTCTGCGGTTCGCGATCGGCGGTGCGCGCAATGGCCTGCATGCGCGGCGCCACGCAGCGCGTGCCGATCGCCACACACAGCGCCGCATAGTGCGCAACCGGCACCCCACTCGGCCCGACCGTGACCGTGTGCGTCGCGTTGCCAGCCACCGTCGCCAACGCCTGATCGAAGGCCCGTTCGGCCGTTCGCTGCGCACTCTGCATCGCCACCAACAGCGCGACCCCCACCGCGATGCCGAGCAACGTCAGCAACGTTTGCAGCGCATGCCGCCGATGGTGGCGCCAGCCAAAACGCCGCACCAAGCTCAACGCGCGCCCTCGGCCGCCATCGCGTCATCGGCGCCCAACACACCCGCATGCAACCGCAATCGGCGGTCGCAGATCGCGGCCGCCATCGCACTGTGCGTGACCATCACGAGCGCACAACCATGGTCGCGCCGCAGTTCATCGAGCAGCGACAGCACGAGCTTGGCGGCACTGTCGTCGAGGTTGCCGGTCGGCTCGTCACACAACAGCAGTTGCGGCTTCGCGGCGAGCGCGCGCGCCACCGCGACGCGCTGCTGTTCGCCACCCGAGAGCACTTCTGGCCAAGCCTGGGCGCGGTCGGCGAGACCGACCCGCTGCAACAGTTCATGCACTCGAGCGTGCGCCGCGGCACCAGAACTCCCGGCCAACTCCAAGGGCAACGCCACGTTCTCAGCGACCGTCAACGTCGGCAACAGATGGAACGCTTGGAAGACGAACCCGACGTGCTGCGCCCGCAATCGCGCCCGCACCCGTTCGTCGGCCGCGACCAAGTCGACGCCAAGCGTCACGATCGAGCCGCTGTCGACGTCGTCGATGCCCACGATCAGGTTGAGCAGCGTCGACTTGCCCGAGCCACTGCGGCCGAGGATCGCCACCGCTTCGCCGCGCCCGATGTCGAGGTCGACGCCAGCCAGCACGACGCGCGTGCCACCACCTTCACGGACGGACTTGGTGACGGCGCGCAAGGTGACCAACGGCGTGGCAGTCGGCATCGCACGCATGTTGCCCTAACAATGACGGCCAGCAGCGCGAACTTTCACCCCGATACGGCATGCGGCGACCTGCCCAAGGGCCGGCCGCGGCGCGATGGTCCGCTCAGACCACCGTCACGGTGTCGAGCACGGCGCGCAACGCCGCGATGGCGCCCTTCGTCTCGGGGTGATGCACCAGCACCCAACCATCGCCCTCGTAGTGCTGCGAACGCGGCTGGCCAGGCTGCGGCACCTTCATGTCGACGAGCGCCTGACCGAGCCTGGCGCGCATCGCGTCGAGGCCTTCGACTGCGCGCACCGTGTCACCGCCGCCTTTTGCGCGCAGGAAGATCGTGCCAGCCGCGAACCGCCGCTCGGGGAAGTGCCAACTGCGATGCACCATCAGCTGCGCCCACGCCGCCCACGGATCCGCTCCATGCGCCGCCTGCAGCAGCGGCATGATGTTCGCACCCGGCGGACGCGCGCCGACTTCACTGACGACCGCCGTCCCGTCTGCCCGCAGAAACCACT